>CAZJXY010000090.1:0-10763 GCA_964549925.1 uncultured Bdellovibrionales bacterium
ACGCTCAGTAGAGGAATGTAGGTTCACATTGATATCAGTCGCCGAAAAAATCTTAACATACTCCTCCGGCGAAATTCGTCGTCCCCCCTCCTGCACCAATTTATCGAATGGTCGACAAGTTGGCCACTCAGTACCCCAGATCTTAAATGGAAGTTGAGCAAAGCTGGCGAAAGTCTGTTGACGATTGTAATAGCCTGCACCAACAAAAGACACCGGAGAGCCCCAGTGTCTTCTCTCTTCCTCGGTCAAACTAACTGGCAAATGAACCGATGGGTCACAAGCGCAAGGAAGATAGTGCACTTCTCCTGCTCCCGCACGTTTTATCGAATCGATACACTCACCCTTCTGGATGGTGAAAACAAAGTCATAATACTTCGCCATCTCTTTCCAATAACCAAAGCGTAGGTAATCTTCTACGAACCAAAGCACGGTGATTACCCCTCGCTTTCTCAATTCCTGTAAGCCGCGCCCCGAGATCGGCGCCTGCGCCAAGCAGAATAGGATATCAATCGGATGTTCTTCGACCGATTCAAGCACTAACTGGGTCAGTAATTCTTGGTAATTCCCGTGCATTACAGCGAGTCGATGCTTATCTTTTAGATAGAACTCAAGCTGATTGAACCCATTGTTGAATGGGCTCATATCAAATGGTCTGGCTCGCTGCTTTAAACTCCCAAACGAACGCATGCTGTAGGCCAGCATAGGCAAGGTACCGCCATAAAGCGGTCCCAGCACTGCTATCTTTGGATGAAGCGCTGTAAAACCTCTTGAGGAGTAAAACCTATTTCGCACTTCCGAACAGTAATCATTAAACAAAGCTTGAGTCTGCGGACGGACTAAAAACTCGCCGTTACTTTCGAACTCTGCAGGAAGTTGATCTGTCCCAACGTAAAGATCCGATAACTTTGCAAAGATCTGTCTTAGATCTCTGATCTTCAACGCTTCTCTAAAGGCATCAAGGCTCGGTTCTACTACTGAGATTTTAGCACTACTTTTATTAAGTAGTTCATCTAGGTGATATCCGGCACCGAAGCCAAATACCGAGAGGTTATTAACAGAGCTGTATCTTTTGTCCTTGAGGCTTCGATCGATCCAAACGGCCGCAGCATCAACTGGCTTGGTAGGGTGATCTAAGCACTGTCCAGACTGGATCAATACCAACCCTTGCGATGTAGCTTGAGTTTCAATTTTACCGTGCGAGGCTGCAGCAGATCTTAATTTTTCGGCAACAGTTGGGAAATGCATATTCAAAGCCTCGAAGTTTTGCTCGAAAAATCCGTGATGACTTGGAGTGCCGCCCAAATCTCTAAAATTTTGGGCTTTAGATTCTCGCGAGACTTCGGCCTCAAGATCGAGTAAGAGTTTTTCTACGGTAAATCTCGTTTCCCCTGCCACAGCTAAAACGTGCTTGACTGCCGCTTCCGCCTCCACTCGTCTTCCGGCTGCAATAAGCTCCTTGGCATATTTAATGGTCATGTACTTTTCTAGTTCCGATCCGCTCCAACCTGCGCCTTTTGCCTCTCCCCCTGGAAGAAGTAGTTCAGAGATTACTTCTCGCGCCTGCGCGACACTCTCACTCTTTTTTGCACCGACCACGACCGCCGTGACACCACAATCTTTGACCGAAACTTGGAAGGGCAGAACTAGTTCTTCGATGCTTAAAATTTCAAATCCGGCCGCATGCAAGGCATTCCTAAAATTCTGCTCCTCATAGCAACGCAGAAATAAAGTGTCCTGCTCCACTACGGGCTGTGGGGTTCCCAAATAAACTTGGAGTCGAAGATCTCCCCCCTGAACCAGCACTCGATTAAGTTCAGAGAGATAATTTGCAATAACAGATGTGGGGATGCTTGTAAGCGCCGCGAAGCTATAGGCTAAGTCAATTGAACTATCAGGCACGGGTTTAAGATCAACACCATTACCTATAACCAACTCTACATTTGCTTGATCGTGGAGCAGCGTTCTGGCCCGTGAGATTGCTTCCTCGGAGATATCTATTCCGAGCACACTCTTGCATCTTTTTGCTGCTGCCCGAACGAGCCTTCCAACTCCGGACCCAAGCTCAAGGCAGCGCTTGAGTTTTAGATCCTTTATCCCTTTTAAGAGGAGTTCGATGTCACGCTCCCCTGCTTCCCACATTGCCGAGTCGCTTTCATATCCGTCACTCATCCAAAAGCGGTAGTCGTGTTTCACACGTCTATCCCAATCAGATATCATCTGCTCAGCGATCGCTCGAAAGTCGGACATAAAATCTAAATAAAACTCCGCGTATACGGATACATTATGTTTTGATGCGAGTGGAATCAGATGGATTTTAGGTCTAACCATCTAAAATTCGTCAATAATTTGACAGGGGAGCAGCTCACCCGGGCTTCCCGCACGCCTTAACCCTTAGCAATCATTGCACATTTCCTTTCGTTTTTGCGCCACGCCTTATTAGCAACTCAATTATTCAGGCCGATATTTCCATAGTTGCAGGACGCAACGTTCTATTTCGTAGGTGTGTAAATTCAAGGATGAGTTCGAGTTTTACTTTCAATAATCTTAACGCGCTTAAGATTAACCGTAAGCTAAACCAGCAGACCGATGCTTTATCATCGTCATTTCAAAAGCTTTCTAGCGGGCTCCGAATAACTCGTCCAAGCGATGATGCGGCGGGGCTAGCGATCGCAGAAAAGCTAAAGGCCGACACTACGGTATATGGCCAGGCGTTAAGAAATGCGAACGATGCCATCAGTTCACTCAATCTGGTTGACGGGGCACTCTCTGAGTTGAGCAGCATTCTGGGGAGGCTAAATGAAATTTCCGGTCAAGCGGCGAACGGCGTGTACAATCTCACCCAAAGAAAGGCACTAGACGCTGAAGGTGTGCAACTGGTGAACGAGTACAACCGTATCGTCAATAGTACTGAGTTCAACAACCAAAGCCTGCTTGCCGCGAATCAATCAGGAACTAGAGTTCAGCTTGGTTATGGAGTAAACGGATCTTTCGCCTACATTTTGGGGGATGAGCTAGACTCTGCTGCAGGTAGTGGGACTTTTCAAGCGGCCATAACGTCTGGTACCGCGGTGGCCTCACCCCTTGGCCCGGTTGACTTGAATGGTGATGGGAAAGACGATCTCGTAGGAATTGGAAACCTCACCACTGAATTTATCTATAGCTTGTCAAACGGAGACGGAACATTTAGTGGGAACTCCATTAACGTCGGTAATACGATCAACGAGGTAACTTATGGGGACTTTGATAACAATGGGACAATAGACATCGCCGCCTCCTATACCTCCACCGCAGGTACAAAAATTTATAGTAATGACGGATCGGGCAATTTCACTTTGGTACAAACGATGTCTCAAGGTGGAAACAATATGCAGGCCGCAGATATCAACGGCGATGGCATACTTGACCTCGTCACAACTGCGACAACCAACGTAAACGTAAAATACGGAAATGGTGACGGCACATTTCAATCGCAACAGACAGTAATCGCTCACGGCAGCACACTAAGTAGTGTGGGAATCGGAGACTTTAATGGCGACGGCAAAACCGACATTGCTGTTTCTGACACGAGCGGATCTAACGTGGTTACGGCTTATCGCAACAACGGAAATTCAAGCTTCTCTTCACTTGGGACCATGTCTGTGGCCGGGGCATCTTACAACCTTAAAGTCGCAGACATGAATCTAGATGGTTATGATGATATTTTAGCCTATGGCTCAAGCACCGCCATCTACCAGTCGATCTCGAACGCTGACGGAACTTCATCTAGCGGAATGGTGAGCACCGGGATAACTACCGTGGGAGGACCTCTTGTTGTAGTTATCAAAGACTATAACAGTGATGGAATTCCTGACATTGTAAGTAAGCCGGCGAATACAGCCGTTATCACCTACACCGGAAGTGGTACTGGAACATACAGCTCCAACGGTACTACAACTATTGTCAACGGAAATTTGGCAGTTGGTGACTTCAATGGTGATGGAGCTCAGGATGTTTTTGTTGGAAAAGGCGGTGGCTCTCCAGCGTACAATACCCACCTTGCCAATACCACTAACGTAACGACAATCGGCCGTTTATATCTTTTGGATCAAGAAGGCGCGCGTTTGGCACTGACAAAAGTAGAATCAATTCAAGATCGCGTCGCCAAAGAACAAGGAAAAGTTGGGGCAAACTTAAGCCGCCTTTCGGTAGGTGTGGCCAATTTGGACAGCTTACGCACAAACGTTGCCGAAGCTGGAAGTCGAATTACGGACTTGAACGTAGCCGAAGAAGTTGCCAACATGGTACGGTTATCAGTGCTTCAGGACTCCTCGCAAGCGCTCGCAGCCCAGGCCAATCAAAATGCACAAACTGTATTGCAGTTACTTCGGTTCTAAAGACTATTCATTTTCACCTAACCGAATCTTTCCGCATTTACAAAGTATCTTCTGCCGCGAAATCATCTCCTCCTCCTGCGCCGGGTTCAATTGGTATCGGACCACTAAACCCTTCTTGGAAGGCGCTTCCAGTGAATGAGAACTCACAGCTGCTAGTCACACCATCTTTTGAGCAAACCACACTTGAACTTCGCACTACAAATTCAGCCTGATCTTGGTCAATCGCTTCATAACGCCAAGTAATCGTCTCGGTACAGCTTTGCCCAGCTTGAAGCGGGGAACGCGCCCGTTCTGCCGTAACTTTGAAACTGTCAGAAGACTCCTTCGAACCGCTAAAACTCAAAGCGCCGTTATCAAGTACGACTGTGTCACCGTCTTGATTGACCAGGTGCTGAAAAGTAATAAACGGCCGCTGCGGATCAACTACTCCACAGCCATCTTCCACCAAAGTCGCATTTCCAAACCATACCCCAGCAAAGTCACTTGAGCCATCTTCGCCGCAAGCGCAGATCACTAATGGGACGACAAGAACACTTAATTTAGAGCAAATTTTTCTGATCATACGCGCCTTGCATTGGAAGATTATCAATCGTCGGCAAACGGGTCTTTCTCAGGATTCGCCCCATCATATAACAGCCCTTCTCGATACTGCATGTAGGCCGATTGACTAAATAGATATAAATCCAGCGCTGCTTCTTTTCCCGCTTCAATCGCGTCGAGTAGCTCAGCGCGGGTATGCACAGCATTCAAGGCAGTATAGCTACTTGTGACTGCAAGCTCCTCATCCCAATGCATATCGGCGTATCCGATCAGGTATTGCGGAGAAAGCAAGAAATCGACCCCTCTCCCTATGGCGTCGCGAAGATTCGATGGTCCCAAAAACGGAAGCACCAGATAAGGTCCTGGAGGAATATCGTAGTACGCAAGCGTTACCCCAAAATCCTCACTATGTTTCTCCATTCCCATGGTATCGGCAACATCAATGAAACCTCCTAAACCAAGGATCGTGTTAACTACAAACCTTCCGGTGTGTGTAGCGAACTGGCCGAATTTTAATTGGATCAGATCACTCAACAAATACTTGGGAGTTGCCAAATTATCAAAAAAATTGCTAAAGCCCCGCTCTACCCGATCCGGCATAGCATCATGATACCCCCTGGCGACGGGCTCCAAGAGGTGAACGTCAAATTTGTCGTTAAACCAGAATATTCCACGGTTGATCGGCTCGAGCGGATCAGACACCTCCTCCTGAGCAAAAGCTGAGCCCACTAGGATCAGACTTATAAGACTTAACTTCAGTATAAAAATTTTCTTCACAGGAGATCCTAAGACAGACGCAAAGTTGGCACGACCCAAAAAGCCTTACATATTGCATAGTAACAGACAAGGTTGATAACTCATGGCGATTGAGGTGGAAACGCATTTTCTGTTAAATCGGCCCATTTTAAGTCTCCAGCCAGCGAATTTTGCGCCCATACACGGATCCGTCTCTGCCCGCCGATTCTCCCTTCCGGCAGGCACCCCCTGGCCGCATAAGATAGAAACTCTTGGCAGATCAGGAAGCTCGCCCGCTGGCAAGTCTACCTTAAACACTCCAGTGCGGACGATCACCCCCAGCAACCCCGCGAATTCCCTATTTTTTGTATCATAGTGGCGTTCAACGCCACCCTACCCTTTTTGACCCTTAAGTCATGTCAACAAGAGTAGTCATGTAACGGGTCAAAAAGGGTAGGGCGTTCGCTTTACTACCTCCCCGGATGAAGTACACTTACAGGCGAAGTAGCGCTCTTTGTAGAGTTATAAGTCGTAGCGGTTTTAGTATGTTTTGGTTCCATTCTCTCTGTTCTTGCCTTAAACTTTTTCTTTGGATTTTAGAGCAGTGCCTCTCGATTTTGCTACACCGCCGAACCAATACTGGATTCAAATCTTTACGGTTCTCTGTAGCCTAGCTACCGTGGTAACTATTATCGGATTGCTTGGATCGACTGTCCTCTGCCCGCTAATTGCAAAGATTCTGTTCAGGGGTAAGAAAAGAGGTTTAGTGCCCGCGGAAAACCCAAATCCTCCAAGTAGTATCGCATTACTCATCCCCGCTCATAACGATTCCGACAAGCTAGATAAAACTTTAGCTTCGATCGTTAGCGCCATTTCTTACCTAAAAGCGAGCGGCTATAGCATTACAGTATCAGTTCACGTTTGTTTGGATCACTGCTCAGATAATTCACTCGAAATTGCGTACAGATATCCATGCCTAATCTGCTTTAATTTCAATGCTCCGGGAAAATGGAACGCTATCGGTACTCTGATCCAGCAATCTAGGGCGGACTGGACCGCATTAGTTGATGCCGGAACGATTTGGGATCGCGATTTTCTCCTAAAGATCGTTTCAAGAATCTCTCCGAAACACGTAGCCATAGCCCCAGGCTACTCCAATCCCGATGCGGGCCTCTTCGAACGGCTTAATTGGCGGCTTGAGCAATGGCTCAAATCGATCGAGATGGAAGCCGGTGGGCCAATCTCACTCCACGGTGCAACTGTCTTTTATCGCTACGAAGCGCTCTGCCAGGCGCTTGCAACTCTACCCGCGAAGAGCTGGTTAAATGACGATGTCGTAATACCTCTTACCATCCGTAGACTAAATCCCGATTCGACCGTGCTCTATCTTTCAAATTCAATAGTCAAAGACTCAACCGAGAAAATATCGACCGATAGCAGTCAATATCCTAGACGAGTGCGAATGATGATCGGTAATGTTGAGTGGATTAAAGGTCTGCTCCCGAATATTCTTAAAGAAAATTTGATTGTCGGAATGTTAGCCGGAAGACGAGTTTTCAGGATGCTCTGGAGCTACTGGGTAATATCTGCCATCTTGGCTGCTACGCTGCTTTTTGGGAGCGTTAGTGTAGAACTCGGATTTACGCTGGTCGTCACCCTTGGAATCTTGTTTTTTATTCCGCAGCTCAAATCAATTCGCCACGCCTTTTTGGCCTCCCTGCTCAGCGCATACTATCTGATGCTGCCTTCCACCTCACTCGGATTGGACGGAGGCAAAAGATGGCGATAAGAGGAGCGACAATTCGGTCGAGCCTAAAGAACGATGCCCCGTTTGCCACGGCGCTGATCGCTACTTGGATAGCTTTTTTTTCAATCAGTGAGTGTAGCCGAACTGCATCTTGGTCCGAGTTGGCACTTTTCGCCTTTTGGGCAAGTTTTTTCAGCTTCGCCATTCTAAGAGTGCTCGGCTATTTCGACACCCTTCGGCTTCTCCCGCGTAAGAGCGACCTAATTTTGGTGATGGTGGCTGTTCCGATTGGAGGAGTATTACAAGCAATCCTGCTGGAGCGATTATTTTACCGATCAGTCTGCCCAATTGAGGAGGTGATTCTTTGGTCACCGTTAATCGCTCTGGGAATATTTGGGGCGCATAATGTGTATGAATTGGTTTTACTACGGCGGGGTAAACGCAGGAAAATAGCACTTGATCTCTTACCCGAAGAAGCCAAAATCGTGGTCCAGGATTTTGAAGCTTTGGGAATGCACAACTTCATCACCTTCATATCTCGAGCTGCACTCAGAAGATATATCCGAGTCGGTCGGGTCTCAGAAATTTCCTTGGTAATTATCTCTCAGAAATCAGCTGCCAATTTCGATGTAGACGGCGTACTGATCCGCACTCATCTGAGCGGTGTTCCAATCATCGATTATCGCCGTGCCGGAGCGGACTTGATGGGCAAGATTCGACTAGGGACGTCTGATCTTTGGAGCTATTTGCTGGAAGCTACGCCGCAAACGTACTTACGGCGTGCATACTCCGGAATAAAGCGCCTAGTAGAACCGATCGCTGCACTACTACTTCTTATCTTACTTGCTCCAATTCTAGTAATCGCGGCGGCCGCAATCAGAATTAATTCTAGGGGTCCAATTCTTTACGTACAAAAAAGAACGGGATATCTCGGAAATCAATTTCGCTTATTCAAGTTCAGAAGTATGCGGGTAGATGCTGAGAAGGACGGAGTGCAATGGAGCAAGGTGAATGATCCCCGAGTCACACGGGTTGGGGCTTTCTTACGTAAGACCAGAATCGATGAATTGCCACAGCTAATCAACGTGCTCCGGGGTGAGATGGGATTTTTTGGCCCGCGGCCAGAGCGTCCCGAGGTTTACGCTTCTCTAGCGCCACAAATTCCATTATTTGCGATGAGGAATATCGTCAGACCAGGAATAACGGGCTGGGCCCAAGTGTGCGCAGGGTATGCCAACTCCGTTGATGATTCGCTGGAGAAGTTGGAGTTCGATCTGTACTACATCAAGCATACATCTCTACGGCTCGACCTTATAATTTTAATTAAGACAATCTCTATCTTTGTCAGGGGGCTTGTTAGCAACGATCTCCCCGAAAGAAGCAAGTCCAAGGAGAACTCCTTCGGAATATTTCGCTGGGGCAATTTGGCGCTTAGAAGACTGGGGATGTTTTAATGGGTGATAAAAGCTTGCGCACGCTCACCCAGCAGAAGTCGGTTAGTCATTGGCCCCTGACCGCATTGTCTTCTGTTTCGTCCACGCTTACCCTCGTCCTCCCTTTAGTATTAGTCAGAATACTCACTGCGGAAGAAGTTGGTGCTTTTAAGATCTTCTTTCTCTATCTCTTATTGGTCCCAGGACTCAGTCTCACGGTCGGATTAGTAAATGGATTGGCCCAATGGTGCGGTCGTGGAGACGAAGAGAAGGTCCGCGCCGCTTCTTTTAGCGTGATCGTGTTGGCTGCAGTCGTCACACTTTTGATTTTGACCCTGCGAGAGCAGCTTTCTACATCCCTACGACTTTCCCAAACTGAGGTTATTCTATTTGCAATCGCAACATTTGGGGCGCTGTCTTCGACTCTCTTGGAAGAGATTTTGGTGTTTAGCGGAAAGATCTGGAAAGGCGCAACTCTTGCCGCTGGATCGGACATTCTGCGGACCAGCATGCTTGCTGTATCAGCTATTTACTTTAAAACTCTAGAGGCCGTGTTAATCACCCACGTAGTGCTGGTCAGTTTCAAAGCCTTCGTAACTCTCTTAGTTGGACTGCGCTTGGGCGTTATTTCCCCGAGGCCAAAAATTGAGGCAGTTGCAGCGATCTGGAAGTATGCCTTTCCGGTCTCTGTGGCTGGAGTTCTTGGAGTTATTCTTAATTACGCCGATAAGTTTGTGTTGTCCTCTTATATTAGCGCATCAGAGTTCGCCATATATGCCATCGGCTGTCTCTCTATCCCACCGCTATTTATGCTGGAGTACTCGGCTACGCGCGTGCTGATTCCAAAATTGAGTTTAGTTCTTGAGCAGATGAATACCGACAGTGCCGCTAAGCTCTACCGAAATTGTGTCGGACAAATCTCATTGTTAACCATTCCAGCGACACTTGGTCTAGTAGTGTTTGCCGAGCCGATTATCACCATGCTTTTTACCTCCCGCTATGTCGAGGGCGCATCCTACTTACGTTTCTTTGCGCTTTCATATCTGCTTCTCGCAGTGCCATATGACGCAGTCGCACGGGCCAAGGGCGATGGCACTTGGATACTACGAAACTTCGCGCTTTGGTCAGGCGCGGCAATAGCGCTCTCGGCCGTTCTCGCTTCCCGACTCGGCGCTCATGGCGCTCTGATAGGTACAGTTCTTGCGCAGCTTGGAATGCGAATTTCTGGCGTAAGTTTCACTGCCAAAACTCTTAATACTCGCTGGTTTGATCTCTTTCCGCTAAATTCTATCGCCAGATATTTTCTGGTTTCACTACTTCTTGCAATTGTATCGCTGCTTGTTCATCCCTTCTTTAGCTCGTCCAGCCATTGGTTCTTAATGACTGCTCCCATTTTTGCGATCCTATACTTTGCTATTCTTGGACTATTGCCGCGACCGGAGGCCCCGGATACAACCAAAATTCTCTTTTTAACCCAGCACTTTGAGATGGGTGGACTAGAGATGATGATTGCACATCTCGTGAGGAAACTAAGAGAGAAAGCAAATTTTTCTCCTGTCATATTCGCTTACGATGAGGACGAAAGTGCTGGAGAGAAGGGACTATCAGTTCGCTTGCGCGGAGAGGGAACCCCTGTTTACACACACAAGAAGGCACGTGGATTCTCAATCGTTGCTCTATTTAAGTTACTCAACGTGATCATCCAAAGGGAGATCAGCGTTATTCACTCGCACGATCTCGGAGCGCTGATGTATGGGGCGTTGGCAAAAGCGCTCTTGCTCGGAAACTTGCGTCTGATCCACACTCAACACAGTTTCGTCCACTTATCCCGCAACAAACGATATCAGGTGTACGAAAGATACTTTTCAAAACTTGCGGATCGAATCGTTGTTTTGAATCGAACCAGTCGCGACCAGTACCTTAATTTGGAGGTAC
>CAZJXY010000091.1:0-10761 GCA_964549925.1 uncultured Bdellovibrionales bacterium
TAAAAGGCGCGGGACGAAGACCTCGACCAATCAGTTGAACAAAGGATTCAAGCCCGCTGACAGTCTTCCAGACTACAAGGTGATTGAGTCTCGAAACATCAACACCTTCGGTTAAAGCCTGAACAGTTGCGCCGTTTACTGGCACTAGCTCCGAGGTGAATCCTCTTGCTTTTATCGGACGAGCATCACGCCAAGCCTTATACTCAGCCTCAAAATTCTCCGGCTCCGGTAACTCCTTCGAACCTTCGATAACGTCTGCGTCGGAGATGTCTAACTCCGAGGTTAGACGAACGGACGGAATTCCGGCCTTATCACGAAAAGCCGCGGTAAGCTTTTCTGCACGTTCGATCCTGGGAGCAACAACTAGGCTGCAGCAATAAGGTAAATTCGCAGTATCCTTGCGATATTGGGCAATTAAGTCAGGGAAGCGCTCCTCCCCGTATAACGCATTCATCCGCGCTGCCGCCGAAAGATATTGCGCACGCATGGCTAGCGTCGGACGGCCATCGGAAAAATCTGATAGGTACTCTATCGGAACAAGGTAGCCTTCGTGTATTCCCTGAGCAGTCGAATACTCATACACAATGTCGCCACCAAACAACCCCACCACGTCAGCATTATCATGACGGGTTTCCGTTGCTGTAAAACCCAATATGCGCGGAGCCGAAGAAAGCCAGCGACTACTTGCTGTCAACGCATCAATTACCTGAAGATTCATCTCAGCCTTGGCATGATGAACCTCATCGAAGATCGCCGCTATCACTGAACGTTCCTTCAATAGTTGACGGATACGGGAAGCCTGCCGTCCGGAGCGCGCAACTAACGAAGCCGGTGTGGCAAAAATGAAATCTCCGCCAAAATCGGCTTCGCCCTCAAAAATTCGGCTGCTGCGATATCGCTCGCCATAAAGCAGCCTCAGTTTCTCTTCAGCTTCCTTTAAAATTGTTACGTTGTTTACTACAAAAATAACGCAGCCGGCGTCGCCTTCAATTTTCTCGCGTCGCTGTCGTACTAACGTGTCAGCCACATTAAGCGCCACTATCGTCTTACCCGTGCCGGTGGCCATCACAGTAAGTGCCGTTGTTCCCTCGCTCAACGCCCTGAGGTTGGCCTGGACGGCCTCCTTTTGATAATCGGTTAACTCTATCTGACCGGATCGAAATCGAGCATTTAAGAGCGGATCAGCTATAGTCATTCTACGCCAAGCGTTCCGCATCTCACGAATCGTATCGGAGTCCCAGAAGGATAGCGGACAGTGTATGATACTTTCATTCTCCAGAGAGGCTCGCACAGAGGAGCTCACACCAAGAACATCATGATTGAATTTAAGCAAGTAGGTAGGGGTGTATACCTTATCCGAACAGGTAACCGTATGAGTCAGACGAAAGATCTGCTCACTTATCGCGCCTACTGAGTCAGCGCAGTGGATACTTTCCGGGAGATTACCAGATACTGGCTCAATAACTTGCCGTAAAAAATCAGTGTTTACGGGTATGGTTACGTCCCGGAGATTTTTGGGCGGCGTAATCCGAGCGCGCGGCAGCGCGCTCTCTTCCTCAGCAACGTCAACAAGATCACGATCTTCCGCCGGTTCCATCTGCCGCTTGTCAATTTGAATAATACAATTACGGGTGTTATTATATGGTGGTTTTGGGGGGCAATCAAAGGTTTGCCCGAAATATATATAGTGGGTCAAAAGCAGTGAGATACGCTGAAAGAATAGGGAAGTATGGCTGACGAATTGTTGCCGGAAGCTCCAGTATCTGCCTCTGCTCCGCTCCACACCTTCTCACTATTTCCGACCCCACCAGTTGAAGTAACCCCTTTGCTTCAACTCCAGGCCGATATCTTCAATTTTGAAAACTCTCTCGATTTTAGGACAGATCGAAGGCTTGCTAGATATGAACTGCGCGAGGGTATCCCCGAACTTAACTCACTGTGGACTCGGCTATCTGAACTTACTGAACATCGGGAAAGCACCCTTAAGCGATGGAGCGAGGACTACAGCTTAACACTTGGTAACCTGCTTGAGCTTGCTAATGTCGCCTCGATATATGATTCAACCCTACCGATTGTTATCCGCACATATGTAACAGCCGAGCGAATCCAGCCGTCTGAAGTGGAGGAGCTATACTGCGGATATCTTCTACTTAAGGAGGCTGATTTACCCCCACAGACTAAGGACGGAAGGGCCAGGGGATTAGCTGATACGTTTCAAGGGTCGCTTTTACAGATTGCCAAACTAGTGAAACATTTTACCGATTTGCCGGCTGATGGACATCTGATCTTCCATGAAGTAAGCGCCCTGCACGCCGAGTTAGGACGTGGCTCTGTTTGGGCCACCGTTAATCACGCCATAAGGGCGGCAGAGTCTTATGGAATATCAAGCTTTCAGAGAATAGCTAAAGACTCAGACCTTGTGGCCTTTGAAGACCTCGCCACTGACTTTCCCGAACGCAAAGTCGATCCTGAGGACCGGGTCATACCTCCCGCCCGGAAGGAAGCCGGTCCTAGCTCTATTTGCCCAAAAGCTGAGCTAGTGGATGTAAGCGAACTAAGTGCGGCTGCGTTAGAGGTCTTTCGGCGAATTTGGGAACCTGAGCCCGCGGCCGAAGAGATTCCTGCTCCAAAGAAAACTAAGCGTCCCGAGCCAAAAATTCCAGAGCGTGATCCGATCTTGCCGCCTGAATTGCGAAAGACTTGGTTGTCTTAGAGCGATTCACTCCGGCTTTACAAACTTCTCCCCATAAAAATCAGCGCTATGGAACCGCCCGCGTTGCTCGTTATACTTTAACTTTACCCTGTACCAAGATCCATCCTTGCGCTCCGTATCTAATATAGTGGAGTAAGTGTACCACCTGGTAGTTTCAGGTTTAAGGTCATAAATTACCCTAAGCATCGAGGCGATATCTTCCACCCCGTTTTGCGGACTCTGACCATAGGATCTTTGATCAAGTCGAAGCACCACATTGATCCGACCAGCTTTGCGGTAAATCTCAAGTCCACATTCACTTCGATAGTCATTTGAAGCGATAAACCTAAATCGCCCGGCAAAAAGTTCTCCCTCTACTGTTGCCGGCAGAGTCTTTCTAAGACCAGAATAAATCTCCGAAGCATGCCGGGGATCAGCCCGTTCCAATTTTGGAACAAACTCAGAGATTGGAAGCATTTCCGCTTCTTTCATGCAAACTCTCTTTATACCCATCTGAATCCCTTTAATCGCTGCGCCTGCGGCGCTGCGTACCGACGGTTTTGTCTCAGTGTTATGGTAAACTTTCATCAGATCAATCAGCGCGGGCTCAGCCGTATGATCTAAGAGGGCTAATGCTGAGATAGCCATCTGCGCAGTAACGTTATTAAACCGAGCCGCTGCCCGAAGCGCATCAATCGATTCGACGGTCGTAATCCCGCCTAACGCGCAAGCAGCTGCGTGAGCATCGATCCTGTCGTTAACTTTTCCGGTGTAAACTAAATTTGCCAAACGCGGAACAGCCGAGGCGGCATCTAGGCCAAATAAACTAATCTTATTTGCGGCACTCACCCGCAGATCGACCTCAGGTCGATCCAATAATTTTGCAAGCAGCTCGATTGTAGATTTATGCGCAGGGCCGATCTTATCTAGCTCTGTGCAAACCCCCCTTACTATATCCTTAGCGTCTCCCTCTCTCCGATCTAACTTAGATAGCGCCGCTGCTACCTTTTGATCCAAGGATGAAAATTGATCTCCAAATTGGTTCATCGTACCTCCCCGTAGATGAACCCATCGCTGCAACTCCAAGCAGTAACTCTAACTGAGAGAAGCTTATCTTAGTAGTTGAGCTAAGTCTATGTCGCCAAAGGGTAAACTTTTGCATGCCACCCATAAATATCCAGTAAGTTTAACCCTAAAGAATCGGGTTTGAATTTACTTGTAAATAAAATAGTCTAAGCTCCAAATTTTAACTTCTTCGGAGAGATCTATGAAAGTTTTAGCAAGGGTATTTCTAATCTCAATTCTGTTTGTAAGCAGCGCATTCGCTGCGACAAGCACAAACATTCTTGAAGGGAAGACTTTTAAAGGCGAAGTGGTCGCCGCTGAAAAAGGGGCTAAGCCTGATCCTGACACCTTTATTTTTAAAGATGGCCAGTTTCACTCAACCGCTTGCGATCAGTACGGTTACGGAACAGCGCCGTTTACAGTGCATGAGAAGAAGGGGAAAACCGTATTTAATACCATGACCAAAAATAAGAACGGGGCGACCATCAAATGGCACGGTCAAGTCGAGGGCGATAAGATTAGCGGAACAGCTGTGATGACGACCGGCAAAGGAAAAAAGACAAATATGACCTTCCAAGCAAAATTGGAAGGTGCAGCGGCAACCAAAAAGAATTAGTTCTTCCTGGGGTCAATGACGCTCGATATTCGCGGCGAGCGTCATTGCTCTTAAAAATTTCTTCTAAGTGTGAAGAGAGACTCAGATGAAACGCCGTCCTAACTCCCTTTATCTTGCGTCAATTGTCTTGGCGTTTCCGATTTTTAGCGCATGCATGGCTCTAGCCGCAGAGCTTCCCAAAGAGTGCGCCTCAGCAAACCGCGAGCATCTGCCGCAACCTAAGATCTTTGTTTACAAAATCAGCAAAAGCGGAGGGACGCCTAGGCCAATCTATCGAGTCTCAGGAACAATCGAGGGGTCTTGCTTAAATGAAGTTGGGTATTTTCAACGGGGACATCTTGCGAGAGCCATTCCGATAAGGGTCACTAGAGATTTTACTCGAACCGACTTTAGAGTTGAAGTGGATCTCTCTGACTTCCCGGAGATTCGCGCCTATAACTCCGCCGGGGATAGCGATATCTACCCAATTTACATAGGTAGTGCGACTAATCAATATAACGCACCCTTGGTCCAACCAAATTCAAAATACGGAACAAAGCGGGATGACTATTACGCCACCGGCCCGGTCGATACGAAGACTAGAAGAAAACAGATCTTTGGATGGTAGAATTTCACGGAAGTTTGATTTCAAAGTACGGCCCGATTCGAACGAGCGTGCCGGATTTAACGATCTCTTCCTCCTGCAATTTGCGCCAAATTCCGCGCTGATCAGGGATAAAGATATGGCTTTGAGCTCCGGCCTTAGGAGTTCTAATCTCCCGCAGCGTATACTGAAGCGCATCTAGACTCGATCGATCCGAAGCTGCTTTTGTTAGCTCTAGTTTCGTTTGCGTAAGGCTAGGCCAGGAATATGCTTGTTTCGGGTGTTTTATTCGAATGTTGGAGTCAAACCCGATTGTAAAGGGTGTATTTAAACTCTGCTTCACTATCTCTGAGGCGATCATACGCTGCTCCCGCTCGGTTTGAACGCCACGTAAGGTTTCTAAGGCTTGATCTCGACGATAGCGCCCTAAGAATAACTCAGACATCGGCACCCCATTCTGCCGCATAAATTCTGCGACATCGTGCTCATGCGCATCGCCGCCAACTAGAAAAATTCCCTTTTTACTGACATTACCTCCTTTGGCGTGCTGTAAGGCGTGGATCCACTCTTCGGCATAAATCAGAGCCACTTCCCGTAAAAAGTTATCGGCTAGCTTACGTTCCTCAGGGAGCGCCTTTTCTCGGTCGAAGTTTCTCGGCAAAGTTCCAAAACTTGGAGAAACAGTGCCGTCTGAACGAAACCAAGAGCGCATAGCGATAGTTGTGAGCGTGCTGACTACCTCTTTGTGACTAAGCTCTTGTAGAGGGATATAGTTTCCGCTGCTGTACCGAAAGCTGCAGGCTCTTAAAGTCTTCTGATCTTCAAAGTGCGCCATCGCACCGCGATAATCTCCGGCCTTAATTAGATCTAGTCCCTGCTTGATGTGCGCTGCGAGCTTTGTTACTTGATCCGGTCTAACGGCAGGGTTATTTAGATCCCTGGAAGGATCGAATAGATCTTTAGTTTCTATTAGAGCCATTGAGAGCGCTCCTCGCGGGAGCTCCTTAGCACTTACATCCGGATATCCCAAGGCCTCAGCCCGCAGTCTATCCCCCTCAAAAAATCGCTGGCGAACTTTAAGAATTCTATCTTCGTACTCAGCGGATGGATTCTGTCTAAAATATTCCAAGGTTGATTGCACGCGCTCTCGATACTCACGCAGATACATATTAGCATTCTTAAAGACTGCCGCCTTTCCAAGCCTATACGTTACAGGGTCCACCAGAATATCGGTAATGCTTTCGATTAACTCTACCGCTGCTCTTTCAATATCCTGTGGGTACCTGCGATCTGGAGAAAGGGAGAACCGTCCAACACCGGTAAAATAAGTCTCAGCTTCTTTACACAGTTCAATTTGCATGCGTCTATCCTGTAAGCTAGAGAGAGTATCCTCTTTGTCTGACTGACCGATAATTTTCCCGTCGTAAGCCGCCCGCGCTTCTAGGAAAGCCGCCCGACATGCATAATAATTACTAAGCCCTGCCTTATGGAGCGATGTTTCAACTTGAGCGTTAATGCTATCCGGAACTCCCAATCCTTTGTATGCTTCGAGTCGCTTAGCCAGCCACTCTGGTGTAAATGTTTTTGTTTGGCTTTCGATACCCGAATCAATCACCCGCAAATAGTATCTCTCTAGAAAATCGATCGGAGAATGAACGCCGAGTTCTATTAGATCGTCCAGGGCGGATTCGTACTGGTCCCCGGATGCCAGTACCGGCTTTCCAGCTATCAGAGCCTCAATTAGCTTCTTGGCATAATTGGCCTGCACAGATTTTAGTTTTAGCTCCGATTTAAGCTCCCCTGCAAACCCAAGAGTCAACGCATCTGCTGCCTTACTTAAGCGTCTAAGTAGTTCTGCCTCAGTACAAATGTGCATGCTTTGATTACTCTCGGGTACTAATCCGGAAATCAGATCCCGAGATTGCGCAAATTTGGCGTAAATTACCTCAAGATTCTCTTGAGAGACCTTTGCACTCGATGTTAGGTCGTCTATCGGAACGGAACGGAGAACTTCTTTTAACTGGTTGAACGCGTCCGCCACTTCCTTTATCCGGCTTAGATCCTCGTACTCCTTTAATGCATCGAGATCTAAAGTCAGTCTAGCTAGGGCTGAGTCAATCGCCTCCTTTCCAAGGATAATTCCATTTCTAGAAATCTCGGAGGTCTGAAGCGAGCAGAGTAGGGAAGGGAGTCCCGACCTGTCTAGATCAGGGTCAGGGATGGTTAGTATCTCAAGAGTTCTTCGCTCCAAATTCTTTACAATCCCTCGAAAATTAAGGGGCATTTACGGAAGCTGCCTAGTTCGAAGATGTTATGGCTTAAAAAACCATATCAGGGACTCTAAAAACTGCTAATTTATTTAATCTTTAGTTAATGTTTGCAGGGGTTTATCGAAGCTGCGGGAGAGAATTCTCTTGGTTGACTGAGTCCTGACTGAAATAATCAGAAAAGTTAGAGGATTGACTCTCAAAGCCACCTTAACGCATTATCACCGGCCGAAACGAGTCTCTAACGAATTTCTAATTAAAGATTATCTTTCTCCTAAAAATTAGAGGATCGTTTCAGAAGTTGTATATGTTCAATCAAGAAGTATCTGGCCAAGATCAAAAGTGTAGAGAGCGGCCGCTTATCGCTGCAGAAGCGCTAATGTTAGCCGCTGCCTTTTTTGGTAGTGGTCGCGCGCTAGCTCAAGAAGTCGAACCAGTTCAGCAACCTGCAGCTGTGATACTCTCAGAGACCCCTCAAGCCGACTCGTCAGCAAATCCGGTCCCAAGCCCAACCGCTACCGCAGCAGACCAATCAAACTCTCAGACTGATCCGGGAAAGCTCACCGGAGCGCAACGCTTTGACATTGCTGTTGAAGAAGCCAAGCGCCTCTTTGAGGATTGGAAAACTAAGGTTATCGCTGCCGCTGGCTTAAGTTTAGTTATCGCCGGAGCAATCGGCGCAGTGCGTAGCGCGGCGAAAATGATTTTTGCAACCACTAACTTCGTCAACCAACTGAAGGATTTTAGGAGCGCACGCTGCATCGCATCCCCGTCTTTTAATTTGCATACATTCGAGGAGCAACCAGACGGAAGTGTCGATATTGTGATTAATACCTTAGCTGCACCGGCATTAGCTGATCTTTTCAAGAATGGTGTGACTCGAGCGATTTTCTCCAGGGCGGTTGATCTTTGTTCCGAGAAGCAGCCTCTACCGACACTTGCAGTCGGAGACGCAAATTTTTTGCCGCGACTTGCCTTAATGTACGTCCCATTTTTCCCTAAATCTTGGGTTCCAAGAGGAGCGGCTGATCCAATCAGTTCAATTCCGCTTCGTCGAGAGATTAATTCCTTGATTACGGATGCGTATTCCTCAAAATACGACGATGGAATTAAAGCTTACGAGGCGAAGCTACCTGTTGTTATTGATGATCACTATGTAATTCCGGTCTGTGATTTAAAAGATCGAGAGAGAGAACTTGTCTTTGTAGTACTTTCAAAGCGCAATTTTGAACGGTTTAGTACCGAAGAGGGGACGCGGGAGTTAATTGAAGCCAATCCAGAAAATAGAATTCGGTTAACTCAGCTTCGCAAAGCTTACCTGGCTCATGAAAAAGTGCTTGCTGCCTCAGCCGGCGAGAAAGATCCTGAGTTGATGTTTCCCTTGATCAGAACTTACGTTAGAGATTTTCGCCTTGCTCCGCCAGAACTGGAGCGTCGAACAGCCTAATAGTTTGGGCTTGAACCGATTTTATTGGTTTGCGGCAAGAAGTTGGGGCTGTAACCGCCTATCCACCCGATCGTATAAGGAATTCAATCCACGCTCAAAAACCTCAAAGGTGTACCTTTCCTCTGCGAGCTTTCTAGCCCTTGCGCCTAGTTCAAACGCAAATTTCTTATCGGTCAATAGTTTAAGCAGCCCTTTGGCAAAATCCTCAGTTTCAACCGACGAGAGCTGCGCTACACTCTGATCAAGGACTTGGGTATGAGTCGGAAGATCGGTCGCGATTATTGGAACTCCTGAGTGAAGATATGAATAGATCTTCATCGGGGTATTATTTCCGCGAACACGTGGGGAGGCCAACACATCAGCACAGCAGAGATATTCGCCGAGCTTAGTCAAAGGCCGCCTTCCAAGAAGATGGATCTGAGAGGTGGCGCCCAGCTTTTCAATTCGGCTCTTATATTCTTCAATATGCTGGTCGGAGCCGCCGATGATTACAACGTGGGCGTTTGGAACCTCCTTCATTATTGAGGCGAAAGACTCAACCAGAAGCTGCACCCCCTGATACGGCTCTAGGTTTCCGATATAGAGGATAAGTTGGTCGCTCTCCTTTAGCCCGGTCTCATGTTTTAACAAATTTTGACCACTTAAAGCTTTGGAAGGGGAGGAGATTAGAGAGATATCTCTTAAAATCTGAGTGTCGCTTGCACCGTGCCGATTCGCTAGAACAGCGAGTGCATCACAAACCGGAACGACAGCCATAGAATGCCGCACGGCCAACCGTTCAAAATAACTAAGCAAGGGAGCAAGCGGCCTAAGTAGCCACCACTTTTCCGTAAGCTGCATCGCAATCGAAGAGTCCATGTCGTAAATGTACGGGATTCGCCAGAAGAGCTTAATCAGCATCGCTATAAAAACCGATTCTTCAACGGCATGAACCAAGTCATACCCATGGGGTTTAGCAGCCCGAACCATTCTTATGCAGGTAAAAAGAAAAATAACGTCGCAGAGAAGCTTTTTAATTGAGATTCCGGGGCCAACGTTTCTAATCCAGCCTGGCGCCTTGATCCGATGAACAGTCACTCCCGGAAGCTCGATCTGCTCACCTTCATGGTAAGTCAAAAGATCGATCTGATCCTTGGAGTCGTTATTATCGCTTAACTTTTTAAGGCGTTTACCGAGTACCTGAATTGCAAGTCTCACGGCGATCGGGGTTCCGCGCTCTTGAAAGAATGGTTGTGGAGCTAGAAATAGAATTCTCACCTAAACGATCCGGAACGACTAGTAAAAACCAACCCTAGCAGATCCGGTTTGGAAGGTAAATTATACGGGCTTGCAATAAATGTATAATTTTAATCAGATTTATGGCATTTAGTAGTGCTCACTTATTGATGTGGCATTTTCGTCTTTTTTTCCCATAACCTGGTACACCACCTAAAATGGCACACCACGGCAAAAAGAAGAGTTGTGGGAAACATGCGGACGGTAAGGAGAAACTAATTTGAAAACTAGTAGTGCTAAAATATTTTGTGCAATCTCTGCAGGGTTGACTGCCTTCCTCTATACCTTTTCTCCGGACCTTAGTCAGGCCGATGGCAAAAAGCCGCCTAGCTTTAAGCTGCTAGATGGGGACTGGGTGGTGCAATCAGATGGACCGCTGAAATCAACCTCCTTAATCATGGGAAAATTTCGAACTTCGCCTGACCAGGATTTATATATAGTTACCTATCCTGAGGTTCTAGAGCAGCCTGTCAACATAGTCAGCATTCCGCCAATCCTCGTCGGGAGAATCATAAAGAAGAGTTCCAAGAGTCTTAGCGCAGCTTACTTCACAGGCGCAACGCCCATACCAGCCGCGGTAAGTACTCTTGGGGCTGCAGGACGGGTTGATATTACTTTGGATGAAGAGAATCCACATCTCCTTCGAGCAGTATTTTCTGGCTCCTCCGGCGAGCAGGCAACCATTACGGCCATGGCGAATGAATTAACATTTAATAAAGCACGGATTGTGCTCTCTAATGAACGCAAGCTCGGTAAAGTTTACAAAGTTGGAGATTGGGTTCCGTTTCGACTTAGTGCTGAGAACCGAGGCAAAGC
>CAZJXY010000092.1:0-10505 GCA_964549925.1 uncultured Bdellovibrionales bacterium
TATCACCGATTACGGTGCATTTATCGACCTTGGCGGAATCGATGGTTTATTGCATATCACCGATATCTCTTGGGGGCGTGTAAATCATCCTTCTGAAAAACTCTCGATTGGGCAAACCGTTCCGGTAGTTGTGCTTAAATACGATCAAGCCAACCAACGAGTATCGCTTGGAATGAAGCAGCTCCGAGAAGACCCGTGGCAGAACGTCGAGTCTCGTTTCCCAGTTGGCAAGAAAGTTACCGCTAAAGTTATCAATATTACCGACTACGGGGCATTTGCTGAACTTGAAGAAGGCCTTGATGGTTTGATTCATATCTCTGATATGAGTTGGACTAAGAAGGTAAGGCACCCATCTAAGCTTATCTCGGTGGGAGATGTGGTTGAGGCTATCGTGCTCGGAATTGATATTGAGCAACAAAAGATCAGCCTTGGAATGAAGCAAGCCACCACCAATCCGTGGATTACATTCGCTGAGAATCATCCGAACGGTACCAAAGTCAAAGGTACGGTTAGGTCGATCAAAGATTTCGGAGTCTTTGTCGGCGTGGAGGATGGCATCGATGGTCTTGTGCACGTATCAGATTTCTCCTGGACAAAGCGGGTAAAAGATCCAAAAGAGATTCAAGATCTCTTTAAGAAGGGGGATGAAGTAGAGGCTGTAGTTCTAGAAGTTGATGTTCAAAATGAGCGTCTAAGTTTAGGTATTAAGCAGCTCACTCAAGACCCATGGGATGCGCTCTCGAAGCGTTATCCTGTAGGTTCTAAGGTTAAGGGAACCGTCACTTCTGTGGCTGATTTCGGAGTTTTCGTTGAGATTGAAGAAGGGGTCGAAGGGCTTATTCACGTGACTCAATTAGACATCGAAAAGGGCGTCGATCCGCGTACAGCCTATGAAACTGGTAAGCAGATTGATTGTGAAGTCACAAATATCGATAACGATGAGCGCCGCATAAGCCTTAGCGTTAAGGCCATCCACCGTCGTCAGGCCCAGTCTGAGATGGAAGGGTACATGCAGGATAGTAACTCACCGGTTACCTTCGGGGACTTAATTAGAGAGCAGTTAGAGAAAAAGTAGTACTAGCTTGTGGTGAGGATTGGCTTATCACGTAACAGTAAGCTCACAGATTCCAAGATCTTTTTAAAACTGGGGTAAAACTCAGTAAGCAGGTTGATTTCCATATTAAAAAGGAATCGGTGCGGGAAATCTGAGTTGTTGAATAGATTTTTTAATCTAGTCATACCTTCATACGGAGAGCCGGCCGTGGCGGTGGCACCATCTGGTGCCATGAAAACTAATATCTCGGCAGTGTTACCCAAGTTGTCCAGATCGTGAAGATATCCTTGAATTAAGCCGTTGTGCGCAGTTTGATCGATTGTGGTTAACGTGGTGCAAGCAACCGGTGTCCCATTATCGCGCAAGTCTCCTGGGCCAATAACTATGGCGATTGTGAGGCACCCGAGATCCTCTCCATGTAGGGCGCGCTTTGCCACACATTCATCCTTGGCCAGTTTAAAGGCTCCGCGTAAGTCCCTGCCGCCCTTAATTGCCTGCATTCCGGCGAATAGATTAAACGCGTAGTAATTCGCTGAAGGGTTACCAAACTCAACCCCTGCTCCCGGATCATCATCACCGTCTAATACCGCCCCCGTATCCGGGTCAACTTCATAAGCCGGGTACCAAGGCCGATCTGGCCAATTCCCATTTGGATCCGTCACATCGGGCTCCCACGGAGAGAAATACGTTGAGCTCATTCCGCCGGTGTAACCCAAAGAGTTAAATCCGACATATGCCGGGTGCGTTGCGCCGGTAAACCCAGTCGGACCTGATAAAATATTATCGAACCCGATTCCATAAGGGTCTTTTAATGGCTTTAAGTACACGTGCCCGGCGCTATTTCCGACGTGGTTATTGATGTAAATCTCCGGCAAATCCCTTGGACTTACCCGGCCTGTCCACTCGGAGAGTCGATCTGCTCCCATTTGTATGTTAGCCGGGTTATTCACGGTGAAAGTAGAGCAGCTTGGGGCACCCGATCCGCCACTTCCTGTCCCAGATATACTAACTAAATTCAGGGCGACAGGATTTACTGGTTCTCTGAGGGCATTACTTCCATCAAAGATTTTATAGGCTCCAAATAAAGGATCGGCTGAACCGGTTGGGTGCTCTAGTATTGCTCCTGCCGGCGTTGGTCCGCCTAACACATACCAAGTGAATGCTTTATATTCGGCAGCTGATATTGCCTGGGCGATAATTTCATACCCCTTTTTTTGCTGGACGAAGTAGTCACCACGGCGTGTAAGTTCGCGCTTTTGTGACGGGCATTGGTATCCAACGAGAGAGTTAGGTGTGGTACATGCCTGGCCGGTGGGAGCCTGTCCGCAACAGTCCGCAGGTTCTGGAGAATAGGGCTCCCATGGATTACGGCAAAACCCGTTGTAATGCACTACAATCGGAGTTGGTGTAGGTGAGGGACTTGGGGATGGGCTTGGTGAAGGCGCAACCGTGGCAGTTGGAGCAGGAGTACCGGTAGCTTTAGTGGCTCCTGCCGCTGCGTATGGGAAGAGAGATTCAGTTGAGGTCTTCTCTCCCTCCCAAGATAGTCGACCCATCTCCGGGCCCTCCAATACCGGTGGAGGGGAATTATCCTGATTTGGGATCCCAGGCATATCAGTTTCGAACATGTTGACCGCTACGCGGCCAAAGTACCGCTCAACTTGGGTTTTGCCATCCAGCGGGTCGGGCAGAGTATCGTAATGTTGGTTATATGGGTCAGCACAATTTTGGATAGGCGTATTCGGGTTACTGGGATCACCTTCGTAAAGTAACTTACCCGTCAGATAGCCCGGGAGCTTTTGTCGATCGGTTAACGGAGTTGGAGCACCACCGGTCCCGAAAGTACCTGCCGCGCCGAGGCAATCAGTGGTGCCATCAAGCGTGACGCCAAAGCTCTCTGCAAGTTTTTCAATACAAGGGCGACGGTACGGGGCAGGTGTCATGTCGGTAATTAAGTTTACGTACTGACCGGATCCAAAAGCGCGCCCCTTAGTTTTCAGTCTAGTATCGGTTAAAAATCCGACCAATCCTGAGAGAAATGACGAGGTTCGGTCGATAGTCATCGCGACCTGAGCCGAGGAGCCAGGAGTTCTAGTAAATTCAAAGGTAATAGTCGTATCGTCAGTCCCATCTCCGTCAAAATCGACAGTATCTGTGGCGGGAGAGTTAGCTGAAACAACCATCGGGGAGAGATTTTGCACCCCGCCCAGATATAAAACCCAAAAGGCCGAGTTTGCGGCATCTTGAGCTTTAAGCTGGTTGGTATATCCGGCTTGCGCCGCTTGATAGCTTAAATAGAGCTGCTGGTAGGAGTGCACGCGATTTGCCATGGTCTGAATTGTAAGAAACATAAAACCAAGCACGCTAAAGATCGTAAGCGCTGCAAGAACCAGTGTAGCTCCGCGCTGGCTTTCTAATCTTCGGTAACGAAATTTTCTCCAAATAGGCATTAGAAGCTCGCCTCTTTTGAGGGAAAGATGACGTGATAAGTCATAACCGGTTCATCCGAGAACACTTTTGGGGGGTTCACACAGATCCCAACTACCATAAATGCGCGTTTTGAGGCGAAATATGAGACTTCGGTATCGCTCACCAAGGTACCATCCCAGTAGGCGCTAAAATTCCGCGTGCCAAAGGGAGGAGTAGTGGCGGTATCCGGGCAGACCAACTTATTTGATATGGAGGCGACAAAGGCATCGAAGTCAGCAAATACCGCGGCGCGTTCTTCAGCGGTCGCTCCAAAGCAATCATCACCGGTACGCTTGTGCTGATCGCCAACTCTGGTCACACGGAAGGCGTAACCGGGAAGAATACCTTCGCAGCCTTCATCGAGCGCCATCGGATCGTCGTATTCATTGAAGATGTCGGCGTAGTACATTTCAGAAACAACTTCTATCTTACTTTGAGCCGCACCAGATCCTGAGTTTTGGAGTAAATATTTGAGGTCACCGTTAGTGTTATCTAAAATCAAATTTGCTCTTTCGGTTGAAGGAGTTTCCAATTCCGCCGTGATGAGAGTGCCCCCATCTGGTGTAGGAATTGAACCGGTAGTCACCCGAAGCAGGGGAACGGTGTATTGGGCAATGTATACTGTAAGCAGTGATTCCATCCGCTCTAGGGCAAAAAGGCGAACCCCAACGTCCCAGAAACCGAATGTAATTGATAATATAATTGGAATCGTGACAGCGAGCTCTACCAAAGCTCCACCGTACAGCCGACGACGTGTTAGAAAGCGAGACATCTTTATAAGATACATTGGGGGATATAGCTTGGCCAGACTTTTTGTGGGAAGTTTGCGGACTACAACTATTTACCGAACAATCTACCTATACATGATTGTAGTGCTTGACGGAGCCAATGGAGCGAGGTGGCCTTATAAACACTAAGGATCGATAAGTTAAAATCGCATGAATTTGGTATGGCCTCCGTCTGGATCCATGGTATCTTCAATATTTCCTAACTTCCCTGCGAGCTGCGTGTCTGTTTCCACGCCTAGTACCTGAGAGTCCACTGAAAACAGCATCGTTGCGAGAAAAATTGTCCACTTAAAGTTGGTGATGGCTTGTATGGTTATTAAATCTTCACCTCCTTCTAGAGCCCCTCCGGCGGATGGATCCGAATTATTGGGGTCATGTTTGCGCACGCGGATAAGCTTAATTGCCTCAAACGTCGGTGAATTTTCAGCCGTATCATCAGTAGGATTGACTATGCCTCCCTGGCGAAAAGCTGTTGCCGTAGCAATGTCCGCTGCCCCAACCATATTATTGACGTCCGAGTTGCCCACCGACTCAGCCGCCTCTTGCGTGAATCCGATGCTCTCGAGCACAGCGGCGGGACCTGAAAAGGTGTCATCTGTGGTCAGATCTGGCCCATTACTGGTTGTGGCGCCGCTATTTTGGGCTGCCAATGCCCCAAACGTTACAATTTCCTGAGTATTGGAAAGTTCTAAAAAAAACTTAGGAAACCACAAAAGAAGGATCGCAAGCAAAAACATGGCGATTGAAGTGATGGCCCCTTCTAACGCCTGCCCACTTTCACCTCTTGATCGCGCTGGCCTTTGACTGGTTTTTATTGAACCGCTCACAGGATTACTCTTCCTCCGATGGAGGTAGAATCGGCTGGCCGAAGGAAGAGATTAATCTCCAGAAGCTATAACTTCCTGAAAATCCTGATTTAACTTAAATGTCGCTAGGAAAATTTCGTAGAAGCCAGGACGATTTTCACCTCTATAACGCAGCCGAGTCCAAAAATATCGACTTCACAGCGATATTTCGTCGTCCATCACTAATTCTGGGTCCCCGGGCCCTTCCGGAACCATCGTGGGCGTATTAGTAAAATCAAAGGCATCGTTATGATTTTGATACGAATTCTGGAGTACCCCGACAAATGACTGCGAAAACCAAAGTACACTCATAATTACAAGAGCAGCCATTAGCATGTATTCGGTAAGGGAAACCCCGCAATCATCAGCAACTTCTTCCAATTTCTTCCGGATCATGAGTTTAATTGTATATCCCAGAGCTGCATTGTGGAACAGCGCATAACTCTGTATCCCCGTCTATTCCAAAAATTAGCTGAGATTTAGCTGAGTTATCACGGCTAGTAAAATCTTTCGGGGTTATATCTTAGCCGAAGCAGTTACGTTACCTTAGAGTGAGTTTAGGTGGCTTTCAGCCGGATGCGATATGCTTGGACAAAAGACTGATCGTGGAGAGTAGTGTGGGGCTAAAAGATTTTTTAAGCTTTAGCGCTGATACGATTAAAAATTTTGGGGTTCTAAAATACCTCTTTGACTTATTTTATCGCGTCGGCCATAGAACCTTCGGATTAATGATCCTAGAGGTTGTAATCTTGGACCAGACCGGACTAAACGCCCAGTCACTCGAAAATCCCGGCAGGTATGACCTAAAATTTGTCACAAGTGAGCCGCTCTATCAGTTAGCAGATAAAAATAGTGACGCGATTTCAAAAGAGTTCATCGACCAAGTGAGTTTAACTGGGGATAGATGTTTCGCCGTACTAGAAGGGGAAGAGATAGTTTCTTTCGGATGGTACTCCAAACGACCTACAGAGATAAACTCTAAACTACGCTTTAACTTCGATCCAAGTTACGTTTACATGTACAAAGGGTACACAAGCCACGCTTACCGCGGGCAAAAACTCCACGCCTTAGGTATGGCACATGCGCTTTTAGCTTACATTAAAGAAGGAGCAAGAGGTTTAGTCTCGTATGTCGAGGCTAATAACTATCGAAGCCTAAGCTCGTGTGAGCGACTTGGATACGCACGCATCGGACGGATTTTCTACGCGCAAATTTTCGGAAGAAGCATAAGCTTAAAGTCATCTGGGTGTAAGGTTGCTGGAGTCTATCTAAGCGATGCCCCCACGCCGCAGTCACACCAAGAGATCTTTCAATTGGTCAACAGTGAAAGGCTTACCTAAGAATCCATGAATTCCTATTTTTTTGGCAGCTTCGACTTCTTCCGCAGTTGCGTGTCCGGAGATAAGCACGCGTGGGGTATTTGGCGCGAATTCCTTAGCCATTCTTAAAACCTCTAGACCGTTCATTAACGGCATCCGTAAGTCAGTTAGAATGTAATCAAATTGCGGTTCTAAGTTTTTGTTATTTTCAAGGAACGAGACGGCCTCCTTGGGCTTGGAGAAAGTCTTAACCGAATATCCGATTGCCTCCATTAATAAGCGCAGGGCTAGAAGCACCGACTCCTCGTCGTCGATTAACATAACTCGTTTTTGTGGCGCGGAGTTACTCAATTTATCCCCAGAGTGAATTTTTTTGTTACAATTCTAAGTTGTTTATAGGACTTTCGCCAAGAGAATTGATATATAACCGAAGTTGATTTCCTTTATCCAGTAATCCGACGGTGAATTCAAATTTAGCAGACGCCCAGGTTCCGATCTTTTCCGCTGTGGAGGGCACCCTCCCACCTATGCTCCGTTTGTATAAGGAGTATAAGCGCACTTACCCCGATTACCTAATTCTAATGCAGGTGGGGGATTTTTACGAGGCGTTCTTCGAGGATGCGATTGCGCTATCCCGACTGTTGAATCTAACACTTACCAGCAGAGATAAAGAGAGCGTCAACCCGATCCCAATGTGCGGTGTACCGGTGCATGCGGTAGACTCTTATCTAGAGCGCTTAATTTCTGCCGGTTCGTCTGCTGCCTTAGTCAAACAGATTGGCGATGCCACAGCAAAAAAGGGGATGGTCGAGCGGGAGCTAGAGAGAATTGTAACCCCCGGAATTCGGATTTATAGCTCAAACTCGGTCTCGCGTGATGAATCGATTGTTGCTGCGATTGGATTACCTGCGGATTTTGACATAGAGAGTGATTCAGTGTCGATAATTTTTGGGGATGTAAGTAAAGGGGTACTTTATTCGCGCGATGGAGTATCCGCTGCACGACTGGCGCAGGAACTCCTTAGTATCGATCCTCGAGAACTGATACTGCCGACCGAAGTAAATGGGAAGCCATTGGATCGACGCAGTGCACTTGTGAAAAATTTGGAGCGAATATTAGGAGCACCTGGAAGGTCTAAGGGCTGTTCCTTAAGATTCCGCTTACCAGGTGATCTTTCATCTCAACGCGGAGTTAAGCGCGACGTACAAGCAATCAAAGGGTATGTTGGACTAAGCGTAGAAGCAAAGCGCGCAGTTGATCTACTTGTAAACTATACCGACGAGGTTACCAGCGGAGCTAAGCTTACATTTGCTGCTATTGTCCCAAAGAGCATAGAAAATTCAGTGCGAATCGATTCGGCAACGAGACGTCATCTTGAGCTCGTACAGAATCAGCGTGATGGCTCGATCGAAGGCACGCTGCTTCAATACCTTGACCGTTGTGTAACTTCCGGTGGGTTCCGACTGTTAAAGGAATGGTTGTTGTCTCCGTTATCCAATCCTAGCGAAATATTGCAGCGGCTTGATGCGACTAAGTTTCTTTTAGTCCGGTCGGATCTTCGTGCCAAACTGCGTCAGCTTCTCTCCATCCTTCCAGACATTGATCGAGTCGCATCACGTTTAGAGATTCAGGCGATTTTACCTCGCGAGTTCGTTGCCCTGAAACATGGGTTAGAGAGCTTAAGGGGGCTAAAGCCTTTGTTTGAGTCCGAGGCCGGTACCCCACAATTCTTACGGTCCCAACTAGAGAGTATCCAGATACCGGAGGATTTAGTCGAGCTAATCGGAGAGGCATTACGGGATGATCCCGCAGCCGGCCTTTCGGAAGGCGGAATAATCCGCCCTGGATTTGATCGGGAATTAGATCGAATTAGCGAGATTAGACTAAATGGAAAATCGGTCTTACTGCAGATAGAAGCTAGGGAGAGAGAAAGAACCGGTATTCAGAGTCTGAAGATAAAATATACTGGTGTCTTTGGGTATTTCATCGAGATTAGTAGAGCAAATCTTTCTAAAGTGCCTGAGGGATATATCCGCAAGCAAACAACGGTAAATGGTGAGCGCTTTATTACCGAGGAGCTAAAAAAACTGGAAGAAGAGCTTCTATCTGCGGAGAGTAAAGTAATTCAGCTCGAACGTGAGCTTTATGAAGAGTTACGCCGCAAAGCATTAAGCTTCTCGCAGCGCTTAAGAGAACTTGGAGCGATTGCTTCAGTCTTAGATGTTGTTTCTTCATTCGCAGAACTGAGTGAACGGGAAGCTCTGGTATCCCCCGATATTGAAGACTCGCGTGATCTGATGATTCAAGATGGGGTGCATCCTGTCTTAGCTCGAAACTTAAGTTCCGGATTCATCCCTAATTCGCTTAGTTTAGAGAGTTTTGGAAAGTACTGTGCCATAATTACGGGCCCGAATATGGGCGGTAAGTCTACCTATTTGAGACAAACAGCATTAATCGTACTAATGGCTCAGATCGGGTGTTTTGTTCCGGCAAAGGAAGCAAAAATCGGGGTGGTTGATAAGATCTTTACCCGTATCGGAGCCTCCGACAATATGGCCGAAGGTGAGTCGACATTTATGGTGGAGATGCGTGAAGCCGCTCATATCGTGGAGAATGCGACCGATCGCTCATTGGTGATAATCGATGAAATTGGACGGGGCACAGCAACGGCTGACGGGCTCTCGATTGCCCAGGCGATCTTAGAATGGATTATCGTTGAGGTTCGCTGCCGCACCCTTTTCGCCACGCATTTTCACGAGCTTACAACTTTAGACAAGGCCTTTCCGGCAGTTTTAAACCTTTCGGTAGGCTCGGTAGATAGTGGTGGTGAAATTATTTTCACGCATCAGATAGCCGAGGGACCGGCGAATAAGTCCTATGGAGTGGAAGTGGCAAAATTGGCCGGTTTGCCATCTGCCGTGCTAGTTCGAGCACGCACTCTACTTTCGGTCTTTGATCGGCTCCAAGGGGAGGGGAAGCGCGGTTTGAATTCGCAACGTGACCCACAATTATCGTTCTTTCCGCAAGCACAGTCACTAACTAATGCCAAGGTCGGATTGGAGAAGTTTCGTGAACCGGATGATTATCCCGCCTTAAAACGGCTTGAAGAGCGTCTAAAATCGTTAGAATTAGACAATCTAACTCCCCTGGCTGCTTTGAATCTGTTGAACGAAATAAAGCGTGAGGTATGCTAGGCGCAGAATGCAGCCTAAGCACTTAATTCTGACCCTCCTATTTTGTTTCTCTAGCTACGCCGATAGCTTTGACGAGATCCGAGCTCAATACTTAAAGCTCAGAAATACAGATATTGGCGTTCAGAAAGTTAAGGAATGGGAGCAGGTATCAGACCAGCTCCTACGCTATGCCGCGACTAATGCCAAAACCGCGGAGGCGCCCGCAGCACTTTATAACGCTGCAGTTTTGAATGAGACGGTTTTCCAGACGATTGGCGGGAGTGATCGTCTGCTTCTCAGTGTGCAGACTTTTGAGCGAGTTGCAAAAGAGTATCCTGGCTCCGAGCTTGCCGACGACTCGCTGATTCGGGCCGGGGACTTACGTCAAAAGAGGCTAAACGATGCCGCGGGAGCTAAACGCAACTATGAGGAGGTGGTGCGCGCCTATCGCGAGTCCGACATGTTAGAGGTTGCGCGCGCGCGTTTGCGAATGAGTAATACAAGCGCACCAAATATGCAGCAGTCCGAGGACATGGAAGAAGAGAACAAGACCACGGCGAATTTAGCCAAAAAAGTTGTGGTGCTTGATCCTGGTCATGGGGGAGAAGATTTTGGTGCTGTAGGGCCCGGAGGTATCTTAGAAAAGGATATAGTTTTGGATGTGGCCCTGCGGGTAGAGAGGATTCTTAAGCAACAAAAGAATGTGATCGTTCGACTTACCAGAAGAAGTGACAAGTTCGTGCCGTTAGCAGACCGCACAAATCTTGCCAATGATTTCGAGGCCAACATCTTCGTTAGTTTGCACTCCAACGCTAGTCCAGGTGCGAAACTTTCGGGCCTAGAAGCCTATTTTCTCG
>CAZJXY010000093.1:0-10467 GCA_964549925.1 uncultured Bdellovibrionales bacterium
ATTCTTTCTTTGCGAATATCGGAGAGCGAATTGTTGTAATGATCGATGGCGATCCAGGCCGCCCAAACCCCGCTACGCCTTTTAGCGCTCAGTTAGCGGTTTTTCAACCGGATGGGACGGACGTCACAAACTCTTCGGGGGGTACATATACCTACGTGAACTCCTTTGGATCCTATTCTGCTGCCCTAACCGGGACCTACAAGGTCCGGGTAACTCGAGACCCGGCTAGCGTTGATGGCGATTATCGCATCGTAGTTTTAGTTGATGGAACGCCTCCGTTAGTGGGTGCTTGTTGTCGGGGCGATGCATGCGACCAACGCAGTTTTGCAAATTGTCGTGGAAAATTTGCTGGCGTCGGAACGACCTGTATTGGCGACACCGATGGCGACGGAATTGAAGATGACTGTGATAACTGTATTACCGTGTCGAACACAAACCAAGAGGATAACGATGCGGACGATGTAGGAAATTCTTGCGACTCCTGTATTGATGATCCGCTCAAAATCTCCCCGGGAGCATGCGGATGTGGTGCAGCCGATCTCGACTCAAATAATAGCGGTATTGCGGATTGCTTACCTGGCTCTGAGGTAAAATCGCTGATTCAGGGGGTGATCGCTAATCTAGCTAAAATTAAGGACCTGTCATCGAGCGCCGGTCCAAAGGCGAAACAGGCCAAATCGGACGCCTCAAAGCTGATTAAGTCGCTGATTGGCCAGATTCAGACCACTGTCGCTGTGGCTGGAACTCAAATTGTCGTGACTCAGAGTGGATTTGATCTTAATGCGACCGTGTCGTCGTTCCTAAAATTTAGCTCTAAGAGCTTAAAATCAAGAGGCGCAGCGCTCAAAAAAAATAAGAAGAAGGCAATAAAAGACGGTCAAGCGCTTATTGCAGCGATTGCCTAAACTAGGCGAATTCGCGTGTACCAGCCGTTGAATGCGATAAATACGCATTGTGTAAGTGGCCGAATCTGCCGATACTTTGGCTATGGCCAAAGAACTTCGCACTGCGCTGCTTCAATCGATTCAGTTGATGCTCCTTCCGATAGTGCGATATTGCTTACGTCATAATGTAAAGATTCAAGAATTAATCGAGCTTGTTAGGGTCGCTTTTGTCAAAGCTGCCGCCGATGAAATGGTGGCCTCAGGGGAAAAGGTAAACATCAGCCGCATCTCGGTAGCCTCAGGCTTACAACGAAAGGCCGTAGAAAGAATTCACCGCGAAGGCGAAGTTAAACAGGCAGAGTCTAGGCTTGATAAGATTATCGGCCAATGGAGATATGATCGCCGCTTCTGCTCCAAGCAAGGTCGTCCAAAGGTTTTAGAGTGCGATTATGATAGCAGCGACTTTAGTCGTCTAGTGCGCTCGGTAAACAAAGAACTCCACCCCGCCAGCGTTCTCTTTGAACTAGAGAGGCTAGGCGCCGTGGAACGAACCGCAAACGGGGTCAGGCTCAAAACGCTTGCGTTTGAGCCAAACCAAAGCTCGGTTGACGGAATGAAGCTATTAGCTCGAGATGTGGATGATTTAATCTCGGCAGTAACAACCAATATTGAATCAAGTCAGAGCGACAATCTCCCTAATTTTCACGCTGCCTCAATTTTTGACAATGTAAACGAATCGGACCTTGGTAAGATCCGGTCTTGGTTATTAAAATCTTGCTCGGCGTTTCATACCAGAGTTGAGAAGTTTCTCGCGACCAAAGATCTAGATCTTTCTCCGAAAAAAGGAGCGAGCGGTGGGAAGCGGGTTGTCTTTACGAGCTTTTCGCGGACGGAGTAGTTGGTTTCCAGTCTAAACTCTGGTCATCCTCGGCCCGATCAGTGTTGTTGACGGCAAAGGCCAGATCAAGCTCTAGCTCGGCATATCGCGACACTTCTGGTCGTTTCCGCATCGGTGCCCCGCTAAAAATTGGAATAAGCTCCGCCGCTGGCGGGATGCCCTCTGGAGCCAGCCCCACTTTGACCATTAAATAATTTCTGAGCCCCCTTTCCTCATCCGGGAAGGCGCGCCTCGCAAAAGATAAAGCAAAAGTGGTGAGTAGCCAAATCAGCAACAAAATTGGCATGGCGCGGCTTATTTTATCGAACATCTCGCTAGAGATTAGAAACATGATAAACCCAGACATCCACTCCGTGGCATTTGCTCCGGCGAAGGTCCAATTTTCATTCAGTCCCGGTATGACTTCACCACTATCCATTGATTGCTCCTATTTCACCCCATCAAAAGCGCCCAATAACTTAGTTATTATTGCGCTTAAACAGGGGTAGCATAAAAATGCTAAAAATGCGCATTTTAATGTTACACTAAAAGTCCGCCGCGCCATAACGATATTTAGAGCACAACGGAGCGGTTAAAATAGATTTGCAAAAACTGACATAACACCCAAACACCGGGCTCTGCGGGTACGGCCTTGGGTCTATTCGCAGAGCCACTTTTTTAATAGGTTTTACTGATGGGGAACGGGGGATCTCAGATTTCATGGATTGAACTTTCGAGACGCGGATTATGCGCGCTCATGATTATTACTCTGAGTGTAGCAGTTACCTTCTCTACTGCCGGTGCGATTGAACCTCCGTCGGTAATAGTTAAGTGGTACGTTCAACTGCGCTACTTAGAGTCGCTATTGAAAATTCCGGACGCGATTCAAGCGATTCAAGACGCAAAAACTGTGACTCGCCATCAATTCTATAAAGGGAACAACGATACAGCAGTGGTTCAAAAGCTGCTCGATGACTTCACCAACGAGCATATGAGCAATTGGTGGGACTGCATGGACTGGGTTTGGGAGGGGATCTGTTACCACTGTGATAACTGGGATTGCTCATTTGATGAGTATAAAAGTTATTACTACCCCGTACAGACCTATGAATTCACAAACAAGGTCTTTGTTAGTGAGTATCTTTCAAAGTCTGTATTTCAAGCCCTCGGTCAGACTGATTTAAGCAGTTACTGGTATAGCGCCGCCGCATCGGGAGCGACGGATGAATTAGATCGGGCCGCTAACGCGATTGGAGGTCCCTCCGTCCACGGTTCTGCGCAGGCAATCAACTTCCCGGCTGTTTATAACAATATATTGAATGCCAACACCGCCGAACAGATGGAGTGGCGCGTTGTTTCAACACTGGCCCAAACCGCCCACATCTTCCCGGTTCCAGGGAATGCCTGTCACTGGAAAAAGAATTTGCCCCAACCGATCATGAGTGAGGCTTCATATATCATAAATTATACTCGGCTTGAGTCAGCTCTAAATTCAATCCCGATGATGATGCCAGCTTATTGGTTATATCAACAAAAATTTGGGGCAAAACTTCCAAGTTATGGTTTGGGGACAAATGTTGCATTAGGCCTAACTTCGCAAAATACGTTCGATACAAGTTTGGTCTTGCCAATTCCGAATCTATTCTTCGCTACTCCCCATATCGGAACTGACGTGGGCGTGACCAATATGAAGGGGAATGAATACACCAAAAAGTGGATTGCTCAACTTCTGCGCTCAAATCAATTCGGCGGTAAAAACGGGCTATTTCCTCAAATTTTTCCGATCATAAAGTACGGATTTACTGGTCGAGAACCTTCCCGTTTTCAATGGCACTCGCCCAACTGGATGCCAGGCGGTTGTAAGGAGGAGCTTCCAATTCATCCGCTAGATTCCTACGGGTCGTATTTGGATACGCTTATCCCATTACCTAATGCGTTCATGAACCCGGATTATCATCCAGAATACGACAAGAATGATGAAGGTAGAGCTACTGTCACCCAGTGGCAGTGGTTTCGTTGCTGTAAGGCCGGATATGACGTTTTATACGGAGACACCCCTCAGTACAAATACTAGAGAATATATGATTTACCTTCACCTAAATAAAAAATTTGCCGGGATTTTGACAATCTGCATCGGTCTAATCTTTATTGGTGGCAAAACCGCTGCCTGCGATGTACTGCAGGATTTTGATAGAGCCGAAGGGGCTCTTTCAGCGTCTCTTCGCATTCCAAGCGATCATCCGCTCTTCTCGAACCTGCGCAGGCAAGCAGAGGGTGGCGCAGAGATTCATCACGGCCGAGCGAGGGAAGCCGATCAAAAGCCTTTATTAAAACAGTTAAAATTCGGTCAAGGCATTAAGTATCCAACCCCAACCAAGATCAATCCTCCGGCTCAGGTCAGTAAAGAGGATGCAAGAAAGGCAGCAGAACAGATGTTGGTCGACGGCTTGGCGCAGTATAAGGAGCTCGCAAAACTCGATCCTATTCCCGAGTGCCAAACCCCAAAAACGGAATACATCTCAATCGCCGAACTAAATCAAAACATCCCTAAAGATCTCGACGTGCAAACCTCTATTGATTACATCTTTGTGACTCCTTCTCAGGCTGACGAAGCCGCGCGGCTGAAGGAAAAAGCCAGTGTAAAAGTCTACGACTATAAAGCCAAAGATTCAGGGAGCTATGCCATAAAAATGTTTAACCCTCCTTGTCTTCCCTTTCGAATTAGACAGACCTCAACTCAAATATTCTATCATCTCGGGGATGACGCACTAATCGATTATTAGGAGTCTAAATGAAGAGTAAATTTTTTGTTACAATAGCCTCAGCAGTTATTCTCCTTCCGGGCACAAACTCCTTGGCCGATGAGCAAAGCCCACGCGGTTTCTTCGCTGAAAATTACGTTAATCAGGGGTTTTCAGAGCCAAGCCGAGAGCAAGTTCCGGAAAATGTTGTTGTGGAGATCGACCAGGCAGAACCTGAAGATCCGGGCCCAGGTAAGGCTCAGTTCAAAAGTTTAGACGACTTAAAAAGCAGCCGTAAAATTGCCCCTTCCGCTGCAGCAGGACCGCTGCCGGAGTCGAACACAAGAGTGTCTAATGTCTCAACCTCTCAGCACGGGGAGCGAATTTTATCCCTTGGACTAATCGTAAACGGGACAGATGAAGCTCACGCCAAATATTCGATTGAGGAGTTAATTCAAACCGCCAAGAATTTTTCAATAGCGCTAAATACCGTTTATGCAGTTGGAGGGATGGCTCGAGCCACTGAGAAACTACCAGCGGTTGAGTATATCTGGGCGAAAACTGAGGGTGCAAAGATAAAGCTCGCACGAATTGTGCCAAAAGAGTATCCGGTGGAACTTTCCCCTTCTTGGATTGTAGAGACTGAGCAGGGGCTTGTGGTGTTAGACGGGCTAAATTCGATCAATACGGTGATCAATTCTCAGGGAAGATTTGAGATCGCCCCTGGAACGCCACACTCTGTAGCCTCTCCAGAGATCCAAAAAGAATAATCGCAATTTAAAAGATAAACCCAGCCTCAATCATTTTTGACAAAAAATGATTGAGAGTAGCTGGGCTAGCGAGCTCTTGGCGTTAGCCAAGGCGAGCAGAAGAAGACAAATAAACCCTACGCTTTGGGCGCTAGAAAGTCTTGAAACCCCCTATTAACTCAGTTATTAGTTGATTTCCTAGAAGATTCTCGCAGCGTCTAATTTTCTGCTGGGTTTTTATTTTCTGCGGCGCAACTTGGCAAGCCAAGATTGCGCTCGCCCTACGCCATCGATTTTTTGTCAAAAATCAATGGCGTAGGGTTTATCTGCGAAGCTTATGACGCAGATGAGATTACGTCCAAGATAACTTCGCTTTGCCAAGGTTTTGATAATTTCTCGATTAGAAGGAGGGAGTCAGAACTTCGAGAAGTTGTCGCCAGCTTTAATTTTGCCGGTTATGAATTTGAGATATTTGGTGCGCCGGTCCCAGTAAATAGAAACAACGCCTATAGACATCTAAATATCACTAGAAGATTGATTCAGATTCTGGGGGAGGATTTTCGAAAAGAGGTGTTAAGACTTAAACTCTCCGGGGTAAAAACCGAGCCGGCAATCGCAAGACTCCTTGGACTTTCAAACGATCCGTATCAATCACTACTCCAAGTTGAACGCTGGGACGACCAAGAGATTCTGAAATGTGTATCGGGTCAAGAGTGGTTCTAGCGGATTGTCGCTAGTGCGACAATTTCTCACTTCTGGCTTATTAAATTAACGAAATTCGGCTCAGACTATCATTCTAATGTAATGAGCCCTCAGCCGCTTTTTCAAACGGCTGAGGACGGATCATTGTATCTGGCGGCGACGTCGCCTTAGGATATCTCCGATTCCTCGCAACTCAGTGTGGACTCAGGAATCTGTGATGCGCTGGAGTCTGCAAGCGATAGCAACGCCTTATTGCGCTTAATATACTTAGCAACGAGCTCAGAAGAAGCTCCCGCTCTCTTCAGCTTCCTTATAAGTCGCTGATTGATCGCAAACATCTGGGCAGCGCTCGTATTGTATTCAGCCAATGCGCCAGCGCTCTCTACCGAGACGCATAAGGACGCGTTTGTGCAGTTACGCTGATCCTTTTTGGGCAATCTAGACCAAGTAAGCGTCCAATTACTTAGGTGTAGGTTCTCAAGTTCGCTGACATCCTTCACCCCAGCCGACCTTTTGCCGCTTAACTTCTGCAAAGAGCTACTGATGCTTTTTCCAAGCCTAGCAGCGCTCGTTGATACTCCGTCCAGAGCAAACAGAACAGGAGTGAGATCGGTATCTTCGCATACCGCTGTCCCACCAACCAAAGCCTCACAAATATTACCTGCTCCATCAGTCACACGAATCGTACCTAAAGGTAAAATCGATGGGTCGATAGCAGCTAAGCTAAACTCCACCGAGCCAGAACCAGGCACAAAGACTGGGATGCTAATTTGAAGGTTAGAGGATCCAGGAAGTAATTCGACAAAGAAAATTCCCTTATCTTTATCAATTTGACCATTCCCGTTTAAGTCTTCGCCTTCATCCAAGTTACCGTTTCCATTTGTGTCTTCAGACGGACGGTTATCAGTTCCAGAAGCATTAAACTGCCCTGGCGACCCGAGAACTGCCGTGACTACACAAATCGGAGGATTGGCATCACCCGTAGGATTAATAAAGGCGAATCGCGCCCCTCCTGGATAGAGATATGAATCATCCTGATTATATCCGGCCAGGTAAATACCATGTCCCTGGGCCGAAGCTGTCGAGTGCGTACCCTCATCCACCGGCAAGACCGCATATGAGAATCCAGTCCCGGGCAAAGCCGTGAAATTAGAACTATCAACTGCAACTCCATCCAATGTAAGCGAGCCCACATCTGAGTCGTTCGCCACAATCGTCAGAAAATGAAAAGCGAATTGACCGCCACCAACCGTTGAAAGAGTGTACCCATTTAAAAATTGATCACTCGGAATCAGATTGGACATGGCCGGATCTCCCAGTGTCGCGCCCGGGCTTGTCGAGCCAGTCATAAACTGAGTGGCAAAAATTGGGAGCGATCCTTCGATCACATGAGCGTCAGCAATCGGTCCGATCTCAAGGAACTGTCCCCGATTGATTATTCCCTGAGAAACTCCATCAAGTTTGATTTCGTTTCCGTCCTGAGCAGAGACTACGCGGTAAACCGTACCGCCGGGACGATTAGCTAAGTTAACCGCAAAAACCTTGTTTCCCCAAGTCGCTGTTGGCTGGGCCTGCTCATATATGTGATCGCAGTAAGAAGTCCCCAACGGAACTTGTGTACAAAAGTTACCGTTTGTGACACTTACCGGCTTATCGGCAACAACGATGCTACCGGCGAGTCCACCATTGGATCCAGTTGAACCGGTAAACATGTAGCCTTCGCCACGATTTAATACAATATCAAACGGCACACCAGCCAGCTGACCACCATCTAAATTGTTCGACGGAGTGATCGTTACGGTAGTGTTATCGAACGCAGCTGTGACTGTAACCTCCGGATCACCAAACGCTTCATTGTATGTAGTCACAATATATTCGGTATTAAGCGAATCAAGTGGCAACCCTAATGCGGCGTCCGAACTAAATGGAGCACGATCTACTGTATATGCAATGAATTCATCGGCAGCTGAAAGTCGAATCGAGTTATTCTGAACCGTGTCCGTAATCCAACCCTGCGCAGCGGCTGAAGGAAGGGAAACAATTGTCACCGAACCAGGAGTTACAGGGACCGTAGTGCTAAATGTTGGAGAGTTTACTGGATACTCGACCGTCACGTTAGTGGCGATTCCACTGGTGAGATGGACCTCAACGTTTGGAGCAACGTAATTAGGCAGGACAGACAGAATAAATTCACTGCCCGCGTTGTCGATCTCTGCATAGGAGCTGGGCGGAGAGACAAAACAAAACCCTAAACTTAAGGTAACAGCGAGTACCTTTGAAATATTGCGAATTGCCCTAGTTGCCATACGACCTCCCGTTCTAAAATAATCTGAGTTTCCCTGTGCTGCGAAACGACCTGATTTCGCGCTAATTTCCCAAGTAAGTCAAGTGCCAGGTGAATTTTATGTAGTACGACTGAATACCCATACCCAGCGCGACTATAAACAGGAGGGGACCATTCAAGTTCTCTTGTTGGTGGTATTAAAGCGATTTTTCTGCGTCAAAACCAACGATCTACTGTGCGTTTCGCTCATTAGAACTAAGGTAAACTATTCCGCCCAATGGTTTTACTCAAAGTTTTTCAATTCGACCATCGGGATCAATAAGCTAAGAATTACTCCAATCCCAAACACCACCATCCCCCACCCGATTACGACCGCAGTTCCGCCAGGCAAGCCTTTGATCAAAATTACCACCATCGCCAGCACTAACACATCTAGCATTGAGTATTTGCCGAGTTTTGATACCAAAGAAGTTCCGTCTGTGCACTCCTCTCCGCGCATCGCTGCTCGATATGTTTTCCAGAGCACACCCAGTTTCCAAAGTGGAAATATAACCGAAAATCCAAGCAGCAAAGCACCAATGAAGATATTGCCGTCCTTAAGTAAGGTAATTATCCCCGGCAAAATCGCAATTCTTCTTGGCACCCCAAGCTCAGGCTTAAAAAGCTTTAAGACTGGAGCTAGCTCTCCAAAGCCAGGATAAATAACCATGGCCGGTGCAGTGAATCCAAGCCCAAGTAGAAATGCCGACACTAGAGTAAGCATCGCGGCAACTCTGTAGCGACGCACGGTTTCTAAGTTATTTGGGGTCATCACGGATCTCAGAGACTCTTAGGACTAACCGTTTAATCCCCGGTGAGCTAAATTCGTAACTGCTCTCGCCGAGCTTTAATTCCGAAGTCTTAAATTCTTTCGCCCCGGCGAGATCCGATTTGACAACATCAGAATCATAAATTCTAACTTCAATCGATTCCCCGTCTTTAATATTTACTCTAGCTCCTTGGATTAAGCTATCAGCCGACGTACCCACCCCCGCCAAGGCTACATTTCGTAGATCGATTTCCGATTCAGACCAATGAGCGATAAATGTATCTTCCTTTTTGGTACTGCGGTAAATTCGATTCTCCTTCCAGTAGATCTCAGCCACGATGTCCGGGCCGGTGTTATTAAGCGAATCCCATGGTTCAGAGTTGAGATCTGTTTCGGTGAGTTCTACCAGTGAGACACCGACGTAATAATCCTTTCCAGGTGAAACTACTCTGCTGGTAAGATTGGCTCGATCATTCGAGCTAGAGAGTGAAAGACCCAAACTTGCACCGATCAATGCGATTACTGATGGAACTAGTATTTGGGCTCGCCTTAAAGCCATGCCCTAAGGCTTAATGCGAGTCTTTGTCGATTATGACTCTGGTTTCAGAAAGCATGTGCTCAATCGCATTCATCCTCAACCCTAAGAACGGAACATGTGGGATCGTAGCGAGAATATCTTTGTCCCGTTTGATTACCAAGGTCCCGCCGCCCCCGCTTAAGATGCATTCTATGATGTCTGGAACCTCCTTGTAGATTGTGCACCCTTGCCGGGCAATGCTCATATCGCGACCCACAGGTTGCGTATAATGAACGAATTCATTTTGTTCCAATTTCCAGTAACTAAAAAGTGGGGTCACTAGCCCCCAGACAAAAAAGATAAGCAGCACCGTACCTAAAAGAAGGTAGGCGTCAGTACTCATAGTGGGCTCAAAACTTAAAATCCAGTTGGCGATGCTCTTTAAAAATGTAAATCCATATAAGTTAATGATCCAAATGCCTAAGATTGAGGCCACCAAAATTAAGGAGAAAATAATAAACTGCTTTTGGTCAAAATCTTGCACCAGTACTAATGCGTTTAAGGCTGTAACAAAAAGTACCAGCCACCCCCAAAAGACTGGTCCTAATCCTAATGCGCCCTGGAAGAAGGCAGCCACAAACATCACCAACATCGTGGGCCAGAAATAAATTATCTGAGGAAACGAGGCCAAAAATACGGCATCGCGGTGGCCCTCGAGCTCTCGTGGATAGTAGATTTCCCAAACTGAGGGAGCGCGTTCTGCTTTTGGCGGTGTACTCGGTTGAGGCGACGGACTAGACTGATTTAATGCATCTGACATGGGACTCTATACCTAACTTATAGGGGAAGCATAACGGGCCGGATTCTTACTCACAACCCGCCGTACCGCAACATTTATACCTGGC
>CAZJXY010000094.1:0-10267 GCA_964549925.1 uncultured Bdellovibrionales bacterium
AGGATTTGGACGTTGGGGCGACGGACAAGGCTTTTCAAGATAAGCCCACTTTTTACATTAAGGTTACATTAAGGCTGCAAAATAGTGGGTCCAAGGAACCTTTCGCTTAGTTCAGGGTAGTCGATATTATAATGCAATCCGCGACTCTCCTTTCGGGCCAGGGCCGAGCGGATCACGAGATTGGCAACAAGACTCAAGTTTCTAAGTTCTAAGAGATCTGATGTGACCGTAAAATTCCAGTAGTACTCCTTAATCTCTTTCTCGATCATATCACTTCTGGCTAGTGCCCTGGCCAAACGCTTATCACTCCGTACGATTCCGACGTAGTTCCACATAAATCGCCTAATTTCATCCCAATTTTGCTGGACCACAACTTGTTCATCACTGCTTACTGCCGCACCAACATCCCAATTTGGGACGGTCATATCGGTAGAGAACCTTGTGGCGTTCGACTTGACCCGTTCGGCTGCCCTGTGGGCGAAGACAATCGCCTCGAGCAATGAATTTGAAGCCAGTCGATTTGCTCCGTGCAGCCCGGTATAGGCGACCTCTCCGACTGCAAAGAGATTTTGAACATTGGTCTCGGCGTACTGATTGGTTAGAACTCCACCGCAGCAATAATGAGCTGCGGGGACTACCGGGATTGGTTTTACTGTGATGTCAATTCCTAACTCCAAACAGCGCTTATAGATATTCGGAAAGTGGGCCTTGATGAAATCTGCGGGCTTATGTGAAATATCGAGCAGCACATACTCTTCCCCGTAGGTTTTCATCTCATTATCTATCGCACGAGCTACTATATCTCGAGGAGCAAGCTCTTCTAATTGGTGATATTTATGAAGGAAGGGCTCTCCATTAATACGGCGTAGTTTAGCTCCCTCTCCCCGCATCGCTTCAGTAATCAGAAATGATTTTGCCTCCGGATGATAAAGACAGGTCGGATGAAATTGGAAGAACTCCATGTTGGCAACCGGGACACCCGCTCGGTAGCACATCGCTATTCCATCTCCCGTGGCAATATCGGGATTAGATGTGTAGAGGTAAACTTTGCCAGCGCCACCTGTTGCTACCAGAGTCACGCCCGCAAGGTATGGAACGATTGCACCACTAGACTCAAAAATGTAGGCACCCACGGCACGATTGGGCGAGGAGCGTTCCAGGCCAAGCTTATGCGTAGTGATTAAATCAATTGCACTGCAATCGGTGAAGAAATGTATATTCTTATGCTCTCGCGCTCTGGCGAGAAGCGCTCTTAAGATTTCCCAGCCGGTGGCATCGGCAGCGTGGAAGATTCTTCTTTTGGAGTGGCCGCCTTCTCTCGTAAGATCGTATTCACCACTGCTTGTCCCTAAGTGCTTATCAAATCGAGCGCCGCGCTCAATTAGCTCTTGAACTCGAGCCGGACCTTCCGTTACTACGATCTTTACAGTTTCATGATCGCAGATTCCGGCTCCGGCTATTTCAGTATCTTTAATGTGAAGCGAGAAATCGTCATCGCGGTCAGCAACTGCCGCGATCCCGCCCTGAGCCCAGGCAGTGTTAGATTCTTCCAGCTTCTTTTTAAAAAGTATGGCCACTGATCCGCGCTCAGCGACCTCTAGGGCGAACGTAAGCCCTGCAATCCCGCCGCCTATAACTAGAAAGTCAAATTTTTTCATAGGGTAGTGTCAGCAATCAGTTCTACGGTATACTGTAACGGTAAAATGTCAATTATGTTAAGACCAAGTCTTCTCCTCCCCCTGGTATTGATTTGCCTTACCAATTTGGTGGCAAGCTCGGCAAATTGTTCCCCGATTTACATGCTAAAGAATAAGGATGGCTCGATTACATTTACCACAAGACAGCCAGCTAGTGGGGTTAAAGCAGAGGTGTTTACCGGGAAGGGGAACCTCTACTCTCGATACCGCGCCTCAAGTGGTTGGCGAGGATTTAGGTTGTATAAGGATAAGTACAACCAGGATATACTTAGTGCCGCCAATAAATATGGAGTAGAGCCAGGCTTGGTAAAGGCGGTGATTCACGCCGAGTCGGCTTTTAATCCTCATGCTAGATCTCCAAAGGGCGCGATGGGCTTAATGCAGTTGATGCCACAGACCGCACGTGAGCTAGGAGTGAGAAATGCTTATCACCCGGAGCAAAACATCCTCGGCGGCACTAAACATCTTTCTCGCTTATTGCAAAAGTATAACGGTGATCTTAGGTTGAGCATCGCGGCGTATAATGCCGGAGAGGAGGCAGTCAAGCAGTATGGTGGGATTCCGCCCTTCTCTGAAACCCGGACGTATGTAAATCGAGTGTTACGGCTATATAAAGAGTATCGGGCTATTATCGGATGAAGAATCTCTCAAATCAGTCATCAGCTAGTGATGCGATTACCCCGGCGCCGTCCCGGTTGATACAACATCTACCCAATTGGTTAACTTACCTTCGTTTAGTCCTCGTGCCACTCTTTGTCGTCTTGATGATCAATCCTACAGACACAATGCTAAACTGGGCCACGGTCGTTTTCACCATTGGAGGCCTCTCTGATATTTTAGATGGTCGATTGGCACGCCGATATGGGGTCGTATCGAATATAGGGAAGTTGCTAGATCCAGTTGCCGATAAAGTGCTGGTGATGGCAGCGATGGTGATGTTGGTGGAGCTTCGCTCTGAAGCAGACGGTTCGTCACTGATTCCCGGTTGGATGGTGGTCATTTTACTTTCGAGAGAGATTTGGGTTACGGCGATGCGCGGGGTTGCAGCAAGCCGCGGCGTGATTATGCCGGCTGGGGGACTTGGGAAACTTAAAACCCTGACTCAGATGTTTGGGGTCGGGTTTGTATTGTTAAACATGGGGTTTAGTTTCTTTGGGATTGGTTATCACACCCGCCTGCTTGGTTTGAATCTTTTGGTAGTTTCGATTTCGTTATCAATTTGGTCTGGAGTGGACTATACGGTGCAAGCCTTTACAGAGAAGCGCGGCCAAATTCCACCCCAATCTTCTTGATCTCCCAACTCCCGCTATTAACCCCGGAGAGCGATTGGATTACCTCACTTGGCTTTATCGCCCCGTTAGTCGGATGCACGATGATTCCAAACTGGATCACGCTGTCTTCCGCATTAACTGCGGTGATTGTGTCTTTGAGGTTTATCTTCTTTATACTCCCGCTTTTTGAGCGTTCGACCACTCTCTGTTCCCAATTGATTATATAATTTACGTCCCAGGAGGAATCATTTAGTAGCGCCGCTTCAAATCTTTGTAGCGTAATGCTTTCTTGCAGCGATGGAGCTTTCAGAGGGACCGAAGTTGCCTCGATGACTTTTAACCCAGGTGGTAACGTTGAGTTTAGCGTCGTGGTGAAATTGCCAGGATCTAATTCGGCAAGAAGGAAAAAATCGACATACTCTGAATCACTCTCGATTCCAACTTGAAGCGGTGGTCCAAAACTTAATTTTGGCCTTGGATTAAATCCACGTGAGAAGGCGAGTGGAATCCCTGAGCGGCGTGCGGCTCGAAAAAAAGCCGAGGAAAGTTCCAGATGACCGGTAAATTTCATCGAACCGCTTTTTTGGTACCGCAGGCGCAGGCGTTGCACTATCGTCCGATCCGGTCGCCCGAGCGGATTAGTATGATCGATCTCTAACTTTGTGGGGGAATTTTCATGGATGCGCACCGGCTTTTCAGGGGATTTGAAAGGGAAGTCGACCGGATCCGAGACCTCAACGTAATCTATCGACCCTGAGCCAAAATCAGGGCGTTGATCAACGTAGGAATGATTAGTAATGGAGTCAGTCCTATCGCTCGGCTCGGCGCTGACACTCTCATTATTCAGTGTCTGCTCCCAAACCGGATTTATTATGTTTAATCTAGTCTGCGTACGCTTTCGATCAAAAAGCACGTTGCGATAGCTGTTATAGTCGCATGCTCCGCATGAAGAGCAGCTCTCGGTCAGGCAATCTGGGGTCTCTCTAAATTTAAGCGCTCGCTCCCATTCCTTAACAAAATACCGCTTCGGAATATCACAACTAATGATATCCCAGGGAAGCGGATCGCTGACTGATCTTTCCAGCAAGTAGGGGTTTGGATCGATGCCGCATGCATCAAAGGCCTCAAGCCATCTCTTCCGGTCAAGTTCCTCAACCCAGCCGTCTAGTCTGCAGCCTAAGGTATAAGCCTTTAAAATAACTTGGCTTAACTTACGATCACCTCTGGCGAAGACTCCCTCGAGAAATGTCGAAAATGAGCGATGGTAGCGGAAATTTACGCGCACGCGCTTTAGCTCCCGCAATAGGTACTGCTGAATCTGTTGGGTTTCCGCATCAGAGATCTGCCTGGCCCATTGAAAGGGGGTGTGTGGTTTTGGGACCAATGTGGACACACTAACCGTGACTTGGTGTTTTGGACCTGCAATTTCCTTAACTTTTCTTGCAATCTCTACAATACCTCTATGATCCTCAGTCGTTTCGGTCGGTAGTCCAATCATGAAGTAAAGTTTGACGTGATCCCACCCAAGTCCAAAGACGTTTCTGCAGGTCTCTAGAATCTCTTGATCGCTAACTCCTTTGTTGATCACATCTCGCAATCTCTGTGTTCCAGCTTCCGGTGCCATAGTAATCCCGGCGCGGCGGATGCTTTGAACCTGTTGAAGCAGCTCCGGTTTAAGCGCATCCACTCTAGTAGAAGGAAATGAGATTACTACGTTATCGTCGCCGCAGTGTTTCTCTTTGAGCGAAGAGATTAGCGGAAGGACACTGCAGTAGTCGGCGGTGCTAAGGGAAAGTAAGGAGACCTCTTCGTATCCCGTGTTCTTTAAAGATTCGTCGACGATCTTTAGTAGCTCCTCAGGCTTTCTCTCTCTTTGAGGGCGATAGAGATACCCTGCCTGGCAAAAGCGACATCCTCTAACACATCCGCGCATTACCTCGACACTTAAGCGATCATGCACAGCGGTAACATTTGGAACTACGGGTTTTGTCGGAAACGGCACGTTTTCCAGCGTCGGAAGCACCTGGCGTCGAATCGATTCATAACCGGGAAGTAAGGGCTTAAAACCGATGAAGTGCTGATCTCTGTATTCCGATTCAAAAAGGCACGGAACATAAACTCCTTGAATCTCACTCAACAACTTTAAGGTTTCAATCCGCGAGAGTTTAAGTGATCTTGCCTGGCGAAGTTTTGAAACAAACTTCAACACCATCTCCTCTCCATCTCCGACCAGAAAAAGATCAAAAAAGTCGGAGAAAGGTTCTGGGTGGTAAGCCACTGGTCCGCCGCCAATTACCAACGGTATTTTTTCGCCACGATCTTTAGCCAACAGCGGGATGCCGCCAAGATCCAACATGTTTAGAATTCCAGTGGCACAGAGTTCATACTGCAAACTAAACCCAACCACATCAAAATCTTTCAAGGCTCTCTTTGATTCCAAAGCCCAAAGCGGCTGGTGCTTTTCGCGGAGCAATTTCTCCATGTCGGGTAAGGGACAGTAGGCGCGTTCGGCCCAAGTCTTGGGATCGTTGTTGAGAATCTGATACAAGATCTGCATCCCCAGGTGAGACATTCCGACCTCGTAGGTGTCGGGGAAGGCTAAGCAGAAGTGTAAGTCGACGGTATTCTCGTCTTTGGTGATAGAATTTAGCTCCCCGCCAAGGTACTGCGCAGGCTTTTGAACGCCTTTCAATTCACCGTCTGAGATTCCAGGGGTAATCATAAATGGTTGATATTACCTACAAAACGCATACACCGCAATTTTTAAACACCGTTTAAATAATATCTTTTCTGGGTTATACTTTCGGACCCGCTTAGATTTTATTTTAACTTACTTGAACTAACGATCGAGGTATGAAATTCTCTTTCGATCTTCGAGCTGAGGTTCACTTCTCTCAGGATAATTTGTAAGGCGAGTTTGTAAAGATGAGAGTATCAAGGATCGAGATTTTCGGGTTTAAGTCCTTTATGGAGAGGCTAAACCTCCCGCTCAACTCCGGCATCACCGGAGTTGTCGGCCCGAACGGCTGTGGTAAATCAAACGTCGTTGATGCATTGCGCTGGGTGCTCGGTGAGACCAACGCACGCAATCTTCGCGGTACCGTCTCCGAAGACGTAATTTTTAACGGCACCGAAAAGCTTCGTCCGCTTGGTTTGGCTGAGGTTACTATCACGTTAAAAGCCTCAGGCAGTGATTTTTTTAGCTCGATGGCGTCCCCATCTTCCGAAGCCGAGTCACTCTCTTTGGGAGACGATGTTGATTCTGTACTGAAAGCGATAGATCGAAAAAATGATTCGGCTGAGCAGATGGCCGCTGAGGCGCTTGATCTAAAAGACCAGCCGGAAAATGCCGATGAGCCTGGCATAGAAGGGAAAGAGAACGAGGAGGGTGCACGCCCGAAACTTACTGTGATCGAGGGTAGAAAAGGGCATCCCGTAACAGAGCCGTTGCCGGAGGTAGCTTCGTCGATTACAGCCACTGATGCTTTGGCTAACAGATTTTCTTGGTTGAAATCAGCCTCTGAAGTGCAAATTACCCGACGACTCTATCGTAGCGGGGAATCTGAATATTTCATAAATCGGGTGGCCTGTCGTCTGCGAGATATCACTGACTTATGTCGTGCAGTTGGGCTCGGGGCGAGAACCTATACCATCGTCGCACAAGGCCAGGTGGCAAGGATCGTCTCGGCTAAACCGGAAGAGCGAAGAACAATCTTAGAGGAAGCGGCTGGTGTTCTTGGTTTTCGAGATAAGATTGCTGCGGCTAATCGCCGATTAAAAGAGACTGACATCAATGTTGAGCGCCTGACCGATGTAATAAACGAGGTCTCTCGGAACGTATCAAGTTTGGGTCGCCAAGCGTCGCGGGCAAAAAACAGAGAACGCTTAAAGGTCGAGCTATCTCAGCTATTAAAGGAAGTGCACACACATAAGCTGCTTGTCTTAACCGAGGAGCAATCTCAAAGAGTCAAGGAACAAGAGCGCTTTAGTTCTGAAGAATCGTTGGCTCAAACCGAATTACAGCGCATACAAGCCAGTGAGATGGAAGCGCGCAGTAAGCTTATGGGGATTGATGTCGAGTCTGATGCACTACGGGCGCGCATCGATGCTATTCGAGAAGAGCTCAGCAACCGGGAGCGCGAGCGCCATCAGCGTGGTTCGCGTTTGGCAGAACTTGGAGTACTTTGTTCCTCGAAGCTTTCTGAAAAGAAGGAGACCGAGGCTAGAATTAAGTTGTTGGAAGAGCGGTTAAGCGGAGCTGACTCCACGATTGAAGAGTTGGGAGCTTCAGCCGAGGGGCTCGAGCGGCATATTAGCTCATTGGATCAAACTAAGGCCGAAGAGATTAAGCAAATTCATTCCGAACTAAGTGGAATGCGGGAGATGTTGAAGGCGAAGGAGCGCGAAATCTCCGCAAGGCGTGATGAAATAGTGGCAGCGCGAAGCGTCTTGGCTTCGGTTGAAGAGCAGATTAGGGCGGCATCGCCCGAGGCCGAACTGAAGCGAACCATCGGGGATGATTTTAAATCATTGGCTGGTGCAGATAGCGAGCTTTTCGTGGATGGGCTGGATGTTCCGGCTAAATATGTTCGAGCTGTTCAGGCTCTAGTTGCAGAACGTGCTGCCTATCTTGTTACCTCCGATCCGGAGAATTTAGCTTTGGCTTTTTCCGGTAGCGAGGTGCATCGTTCAGAATCGGTGTTCCAGGGCCGCGCGCTGGGATTGTTCAAAACCGGACAGGCAGATCTTGCGGCTCCAGCGTCGCTTGATTCGACCAAGGTGCAGCCGCTTCTGAATTTGATTAAAGTCAAAGAGTCGCATCAGTTAGCCGCTAAGCACCTCTTTTCCGAAGCTTACGTGGCGGAAGACTTGTCCAGTGCCTACGAATTCCTAAAGAGTCGCGGAAGCGGCGCTAGCTGCTCTATCGTTACCCTACAGGGTGAAATTGTTAACGACATATCATTCACCAGCATCCAGCTTGAAGGCGGGTTGTTGCAGCTAAAGGCTAAAATCTCTGAACTTAAAGTTAAGATGTCAGCTGATCAGGAAGTTCAACTCCGTCTCGACGCTGAAAAGGAAGTGATCATTTCGGGCATTGCGGCGCTTGAGCAGCGTCAATCTGATGCGGTTCGACGCAGTGAGGAGCGATCAGCTAAGATTCGCGAACTTTCTCACGAGCAAGGCAATGTTCGGGGTCGACTGGCATCCGAAGAGCGGCTTCGAGAGCAGATTACAGAGGATATTCGCCGTACTAAGGAACAGGTGGCGCGACTCGAATCAGAGCTCAGTAATTCCGAGGACGAGAGCATCAGGCTCCAGGGCGAACTCGATTCCGATGTCGGAGAGGTGGAAAAGGAGCTGCAGAACACCCTGGTTCTATTGAAGAATGAGAACCAAAGGTTAAATCAAGTACGTGATGCCGGCAGAGAAGAGCTTTCAAAATACGGCAATCTTTTGGCTGATCAACGTCAACACCTAGACCGCAGCCGTGCGGCGCTTTCGCAAGTTGCCCTAGAGCTGCAGCGCGCGGAACTTGAGATCTCGCACCTGCGCGAGAGAGTTATAGAGGACTTAGGGGATAATGTTTGGATCGAAATGTATAATTTAGAGCCGTCATTATTAAGTGCGGCTAGACTCTCGGAATCCGATTACCTGACTAAGGACGAAGAGCTAAATAAACTTAAAGCAAGGATCCAGCGAGAAGGCGATGTTGACCCGAGTTCAATCGAGCGATTTGAGGAGGAATCAACGCGGCTAGAAAATCTAACAGCTCAGCGTAAGGACTTGGAGGAAGCATCCTCTACCTTGCGTAAAACCATTAAGCGGCTGAGCGAGATTTCGGAGCAGCGCTTCTTGCACACTTTCAGTGCAGTCAATGAGAATTTTGGTAAACTGGTGCCGCGACTGTACGGCGGCGGGAATGCAAGGCTTGAGCTGCTAGACCCGGCTAACCCGCTTGAGTCTGGAGTTGAAATTGCGATTCGCCCGCCTGGGAAGAAATTAAAAAACATCGAGCTAATGTCCGGTGGAGAGAAGGCGCTTTGTGCCATCGCCCTAATCGTAGCGATGTTTCTTGAGCGCCCAAGTCCGCTTTGTATCCTGGACGAAGTTGACGCGCCGCTGGATGACGCCAATGTGGTGCGCTTCCTTACTTTGATCAAGGAGATGAGCACTAAGACACAATTTATCTTAATCACGCACAATAAGCAGAGCATGCAGATCTGTGACCGGCTTGTAGGGGTAACTATGCAAGAGCCTGGTGCATCTAAGGTTGTGACGGTGTCGCTCGAAGAAGCGTTTAAGCATGCGGCGGTGGGGTAACCACTCAGCTTTTGACCGAATACTTCGTTACAAAACAAAATCGCTCCTGCGACTTATAGGAAATAATGTCTCGTCGCGATTTCGTTTCGATGCCTCGTCTTCGGTCAAAGGCTGAACGGTTACGCATGTTTCAGTTAATATACTGTGAGCACTTACAATTTTTGCATAATATGCTATCTCTTTCTGTATGAACAGCGACGCCTTTAGAGAGAATATTCATCAGATTGTAGCTGGAGTTTCGTTTCAGCGTGACGATCTCTTAGTCATATCATTGGTAGTTTCAATTGCGGCGATGATGATCGCGATCGTTTGCTTAAGACGGGCGGGGAGGCGCGGGATTGATGGCCTCCCAGGATTTGATCGGCTGACCGGAGTTCAAAATCGAGTTGAAAAACTTGAGCTGCTGTTTAACGAGATGAAAATAGCCAGCGTAAAGCAGTCCGATCAGGCCAAAGGCGAGTATCAGTACTTAAAGCGCGATATCGAGGAGATTCGGAGCATTTTAAAATACGCTTCCGAGTCAAAGCAGAGAAAAGAAGCGAGATCAGAACTCGCACAACCCACGCCGGGTCCGTCGAGAGCAGCACCGGTGCAAGAGAGAGATATAAAATTTTCGCGTACCCCAACGGAACTTGATATTCCACGTTATGCCGACCTGATTGACGAAGAGATCGAGGAGAACGTGGAACGTGGGGCCTTAAAACGAGACTCGACGGAAAAAAAAAGTGAAAAATCCGCAGTCGAGCTAAAGCTAGTCCCGGAAAAACCTGATCAGCTCAAGGCCAGCCCTCCAGAGCCGTTGGTCTCCCGACTAAAAAAGAGTCGCGCCGGCCTTTTTGAGCGGCTGAAGGGCATATTTGTCAGTGCTCCAAAGCTCTCCTCAGAGATGGTGGAGGAATTAGAATCGGTATTAGTTGGGGCAGATCTAGGGATAAAGACAGTGCAGTCGCTTCTTGCCGAAGTTAAAGAGGAACTGCA
>CAZJXY010000095.1:0-10221 GCA_964549925.1 uncultured Bdellovibrionales bacterium
AATTAACCAAATACAATTACAACAACTTGGACGATTCTGCGCCCGGAGGGACTTGAACCCGAAAAAACGGGGCCTAGTCTCTAGGGGACTTACGAAGTAAGTCCCTCCGGGCGTGATTGATCTTCTTATTCAGAAATAATCAAATACAAATTAGACGTATCTGACCCCGGAGGGACTTGAACCTAAAAATCCCTGTACGAGCGCACTCTAGCCTCGGCTAAGTCCGTAAGTATTTGAAATTGCCTAGTTTACAGAGTTTTCTCGGCCGTTTCCAAGATTGTTCTGGTGTCGCGATTGTAGCGGAACTGAATTTGTCCCCCTAATTTGCCCCAATCCTTATCTTTTGTTACTCTCCCCGCTCTGTTTTTCAGCCCTTGCGTGTTCGTGGGGTACGTCCTCGCAACTTGAGAATTACTTCAAGTCGCAAGGGCGGTTAGAGACGTATTGTCTCAAAGTTTGGATTGAAGTTGGTATGAGTGAGGCGAATCAGGAATCAGCACAAGGTGGCGTGTTAGACACGATCGCTAATACCCCAAAATTTTTGGGGGAGAGCTGGGCTGAGTTGAACAAAGTTACCAAGCCGACTCGTGCTGAAACGATGCAGGCGACGGTAGCTGTACTTGTGATGATTATTATCGTGTCAGTTTACCTTGCAGTTGCAGATTTCATTTTTCGCGCGATGATGGATGCGATTTTGAGTTCATAGGTTGAAGCGAAAAAAGGTTTAGAGAGAGAATTAAGTTTCGGAGGATCAAGTGAACGACGAGTTTGGAGATCATGGTTCGCAAAACGGTAGAGGGGCAGCGTCCACGAACCGTGACGAGGCGTTGAGCCGCGCAGACGATCTCTTTTCGCCAGCTCCTCCAAAGCCGGTCGAACCTCAGCCCGTCGAAACCCCGCAGATCGAAAAGACCAGTGCTTTAGTTGAGCCAACCGATGTCACTGCAGATCAAGCGCTAGAGGCTCTGTCCGAAGTTTCAACGGATGATCGATCAAAGACTGACGCTAAGCCAGGAAAAAAGCAGAAGGAAGCTGCTTCGGCCGAGCAAGTCCCTCCGGCCGATCCGTTCCGCTCAGATATGGGGTGGTTCGTTGTGCACGTATATTCTGGGTTTGAGATGAAGGCCAAACGTGCGCTTGAAGAGCGGATCCGCACGTACAATATGCAGGGCCAGTTCGGGGGAATTTTGGTTCCTCAAGAAACTGTGGTGGAGTTGGTACGCGGTCAGAAAAAGACACTGAATAAGAAGTTCTACCCAGGCTACATGCTCGTTCAGATGATGATGAACGAGGACACTTGGCACTTAGTTAAAGAGACTCCGAAAGTCACAGGGTTTGTAGGTGATGTTAAAGATCCTGCTCCATTGATGGAGGAAGAGGTTCGGCGCTTGATTGGACAGATTGAGCAGGGTGCTGCTTCACCGCGAGCTCGTATGAGCTTTGAGCAGGGTGAGACCGTGAAAGTTATAGATGGTCCATTCTCAGATTTTAACGGAACAGTCGAAGAGGTGAAACCAGAGAAGGGTAAGGTCAAAGTATTGATAAGTATATTTGGTCGTGCTACTCCGGTCGAACTCGATTTCGTCCAGGTCGAGAAAATCTCCTAAGACAATATTATATTTGGTGAAATAAAATGGCTAAAGAAGTCACAGCGATAGTTAAATTACAGATACCAGCCGGACAAGCGAACCCAGCACCGCCGATCGGACCAGCTCTCGGTCAGCACGGTGTAAACATCATGGAGTTTTGTAAGCAGTTTAACGCCAAAACTCAAAAGCAAGCCGGTGAAGTGACCCCGGTAGTACTTACTATATATAAGGACAGATCTTTCACTTTCGAGCTAAAGACTCCGCCTGCCTCTTACTTGTTGCTTAAGGCAGCAAAGATTGAAAAAGGTTCGGGTGAGCCTAACAAGAATAAGGTTGGGAAGGTAACCAAGGCTCAAGTGATGGAGATAGCAAAGAAAAAAATCCAGGATATGAACTGCTTGGATGATCAAGCCGCGTATCTTTGTGTGGCGGGAACGGCGCGCAGCATGGGAATAGAGGTGGCTTAATTTTTTGAAGTTTCGGATTAGCGAGAGCATTAAATAGGAAGTTGGTATGGCATCAAAGCACGGAAAGCGTTACTTGGCGCAAAAAAAGAAGGTCGATGTGAACAAGAACTACGAAGTAGCGGAAGCTTGTTCGTTTATAGTGGGAACGGCTTCAGCGAAATTTGACGAGTCAGTCGAGTTGGTTTTGCGACTTGGTGTTGATCCTAAGAAGTCTGAGCAAAACGTCAGAGGCTCGATTGCTCTTCCGCACGGTCTTGGCAAAACAATTCGTGTTGCCGTGTTCGCTCGCGGTGATAAGGCCAAGGAAGCTCAAGCTGCCGGTGCGGATTTTGTCGGCGCAGAAGATTTAGTAGAGAAGGTAAACGGGGGATTCCTGGATTTTGATAGCGTGATTGCTACTCCGGATATGATGGGTCAGGTAGGAAAACTGGGTAAGGTTCTTGGACCGCGCGGTTTGATGCCCACTCCTAAAGTTGGAACGGTCACTTTTGAACTGGATCGCACCATTCGCGAGATCAAGGGTGGTCGCGCTGAGTTTAGAGTCGAGAAGGCCGGAATCGTGCAGGTTGGAATTGGGAAGGCTTCTTTCGGATCGGATAAGATCAAGGAGAACCTTTTGGCATTGGTGGGGGCGATTAATAAGGCTAAGCCATCGACCAGTAAAGGTGTGTACTTAAAGTCGGGGTTCCTATCGTTGACCATGGGGCCAGCAGTTAAGTTAGAACTCAGCCCCTTGCGTGTAACATAATCAAGCTTAGCTGAGAGTTAGCGGATTTGGAGAGTATATGAATCGTACGGAAAAAGAAGAGCAGGTAAAATTTCTGACTGAGTCGCTGAATTCGAGTCAACTCGCCCTGGTAGCGGGTTTTCGTGGAGTGACCGTCGAGAAGATCACACAGTTTCGTAAAGATATGAGAAAAGCTGGGGCACCAGTTTTTGTTATAAAGAATAACTTGGGACGTATCGCGATTAAGAACGCTCTCAAGGATATTCCTCAGTCCGATGCAGATAAATTAATCGGCGCGCTGGATGGTCCGAGTTTCGTTGCATTTGCCGGAACGGATCCTATCACCCCTGCTAAGGTGATCGCCAAATTCTGTAAGGACAATGACACTGTGAAGATCAAGGGAGCCTGGTTTGAGGGCAAATTCCTTGACAGAAGCAATGTTGAAGAGCTCTCCAAGATGCCAAGCCGAGAGGAAGTTCTAGCTAAACTCCTCAGCTTAATTAACACACCTGCGGTTCAGCTTCTCAGGATGCTTAACGCTCCTGGAACCCAGCTTGTTAGGGTACTTGATGCATGGCGAGGCGAACTGGAGAAGAAAGGTGCTTAAGAGCAGGTAGTGTAACTTAGTAATTGTTTTTAAAATTTAATCGTTAAGGAGTTAAGGTCATGAGTGCAACTGGTGCAAATTACGATGCAGTAAAGGACTTCATCAAGAATATGTCGTTGATGGATGCTGCTAAATTGGTGAAAGAACTTGAGGCTGAGCTGGGCGTTTCCGCTGCTGCTCCTGTGGCCATGGTTGCAGGTGGTGCTGGCGCAGGTGCCGGAGCTGCTGCAGCTGAAGAGAAGACAGAATTCGCGCTCCATCTGGATAACGCCGGAGCGGATCGCGTAAAAGTCATTAAGGTCGTTCGCGAAGTTACAGGTCTAGGCTTGAAGGAAGCCAAGGACTTGGTCGATGCGGCGCCAAAGTTGGTTAAAGAGGGTCTTCCTAAGGCTGATGCAGAAAGCTGGAAGAAGAAACTTGAGGAAGCCGGCGCTAAGGCTAGCGTTAAGTAGTCTTCATCTCAAATATATGAACCCTCCTGAGTTCTGGATTACCGGCTCAGGGGGATTCACTGAGGGGAAAGCTTAACGTTGTTTGGTTTTTTTTCTTAGGTTCTGTACCTAGGTTGACAAAATATTACTTGACAGATACTTAGAGTGGCAAGTTGTTGAAAACGCGGCGTCTTTGTATCGTTTTGGTTAATAAGTTTCATTATTTGTAGATCACTTTTTCCCTTCGGTGAAAATTACCGAGAGGGAAGTTTTCTATTTTTCCCTTGACCAGGTTTTCAGCGACAAAGTTCGGCCTTAAATCCGTGAGGATCTTTGAGCAGGGATTGAACGACATCTTTGAATAGAAAGTTTAGTAAGACGAAAAGAATATGACAGCAGAGATCAAAACCAATTTTCGAATCAGAAGAAGTTACTCAAGTCTTCCTGAAGTTGCAAAGATTCCTCACTTAATAGCTATACAAAAGCTTTCATACGATCGATTCCTGCAGACGGACATCGAGCCCGACAAGCGTGAAGATATCGGCTTGCAGCGTGTTTTTAAATCCGTTTTCCCGATTAAAGATTACAACAACGCTGCTTCGCTTGAATTCGTATCTTACAGCCTAGGGATCCCAAAGTATGATGTGGATGAGTGCCGCGACCGCGGAATGACTTGGGCTGCTCCTTTACGAGTTACGATTCAATTGGTTCTCTGGGAGACTAACGAAGATACCGGAGCTCGCAGCTTGAGCGCTCTCAAAGAGGATACCGTCTATTTCGGTGAAATTCCGCTGATGACTGAGCGCGGAACTTTCATGGTAAATGGCACTGAGCGTGTAGTTGTTAGCCAATTGCACCGTTCGCCTGGCGTATTTTTCGATCACGATAAAGGTAAGAGCCACCCATCGGGTAAGTTACTCTACTCAGCCCGTGTAATTCCATATCGCGGTTCGTGGCTTGATTTTGAGTTCGACATTAAGGATGTATTGCACGTTCGAATTGATCGCAGGCGCAAACTTCCTTGTACGCTGTTATTGCGCGCGCTTGGGATGTCAGCCGACGAGATTCTAAATAACTATTACAAGGCTGATGTAATCACCTTCCATCGAAATGGAATGGTCACTAAGAAGTTTATCGCTGACCAACTTGAAGGCCAGAAGGCTTGGAAGTTAGTAAAAGACACCAGCAAAGTTTTAGTAAAAAAAGGCGGGAAGTTTAACCGCGCCGTGATCCGAAGACTTAAGGAAGCTGGGATTCATGCGATTGAGGTGGATCCCGAAACAGTGCCGGGGATGGTGATCGCCGACACTTACATCGAAGCCAAGGATAAGGTCGCCCATCCAAAGTCGGGCCAAGTTTTGGCAGACAAAGGTGAGGTGATTTGCGGATGGGATAAGATTAAAGAAGTTTTTGCGGATATCGACGATCTTAGCGAAAACGAGCAAAAAGCACTCTGCGCTAAATTTAAGATAATAGTTCACGCTGGCGACCAGCTAACTCCGGATAAGGTAAACAGTAAGGGTGAGGTAGTTAACGAAGGTACTATCTCGCAACTAAGAAACAGGAAGATAAATGAGTTCCGAGTACTGTATCTTGATGACCACCATATTGGAGATTCGCTTTGGAAGACTTTGGCTAACGATAAGATGTCTCCAGCCGAGGACGATTTGTTGTCCCGAATCATCAACACTCCTCAGGTCGATAGTTTAATTGAAATTTACCGCAGACTGCGACCAGGGGATCCTCCGCGCCCTGAAACTGCTGCTGCAACATTCCAGAATCTTTTCTTCAATCCAGAAAGGTATGATCTCTCGGCAGTCGGTCGATTGAAGCTCAACCATAAGCTCTATATTTCTCAAGGCAAAGAGCCGCCGTCGACTGAACTTGGAATTCTAACGCCAGACGATATTAGAGAAGTAATCCGCTATGTTCTTGAGTTAAAGAACTCGAATGATCCGGTGCGTTACGCTGTCGATGACATCGACCACCTCGGAAATCGAAGAGTACGTGCGGTTGGTGAGTTAATCGAAAACCAGTACCGCATCGGACTCGTGCGCATGGAGCGCGCGGTAAAAGAGCGCATGGGGATGCAGGATATCGATACCTTGGTGCCGCAGGATTTAATCAATTACAAATCCGTTGCCGCTGTGGTTAAGGAGTTCTTCGGATCCTCACAGCTTTCGCAATTTATGGATCAGACCAACCCCTTGTCGGAAGTTACGCATAAGCGTCGTCTTTCGGCCTTGGGACCAGGCGGTTTGACCCGGGATCGTGCCGGCTTTGAAGTGCGCGACGTGCACCCGACTCACTACGGGCGTATCTGTCCGATTGAGACTCCGGAAGGTCCGAACATCGGTCTAATCGCATCGCTTGCGACTCACGCGCGTGTGAATGAGTACGGCTTTATCGAGACTCCATATCGTATCGTTGATAACAATCATCGCGTTACTGATGACATTATCTATCTTTCAGCGCTTGAGGAAGAGCGTGAAGTTATTGCCCAGGCTAAAGTACGGCTGGATGAGAAGGGACGATTTACCGAGACGGGAGTTCCGTGTCGTCAGAATACCGAGTACGTGGTTGTTAATCCTGAAACAGTTACCAAAATGGACGTCAGTCCAAAGCAGTTGGTCAGTGTGGCCGCGTCGCTTGTCCCATTCCTCGAGAACGACGACGCTAACCGCGCTTTGATGGGCTCGAACATGCAACGTCAAGCGGTTCCGTGTTTGCGCGCTGAAGCTCCGTTGGTCGGAACCGGGATGGAAAGTGTGGTGGCCCGGGATTCAGGAGCAACTGTTGTAGCGAAACGCGCCGGGACTGTTATGTCGGTTGACGCAGAGCGTATCGTTATTAAGTCAGATAACCTGACCGAGGATCCGCTGGATACCGGTGTAGATATTTACAATCTCACTAAATACCGACGATCCAATCAGAATACCTGCATCACTCAAAAGCCGATCGTTAGGGCCGGTGAGTCAGTGAAATCGATGGAGGTATTGGCTGATGGTCCTTCGACCGAGATGGCAGAGCTTGCCCTTGGGCAAAACGTCTTGGTAGCGTTCATGCCATGGAACGGCTACAACTTCGAAGACTCGATTCTGTTGAGCGAGAAGTTAGTTAAGAACGATATCTTTACTTCGATTCACATCGAAGAATTTGAGTGCGTTGCTCGAGACACCAAGCTTGGTAAGGAAGAGATTACGCGTGACATTCCAAACGTAGGTGAAGACGCTCTTCGAAATCTGGATGAGTCGGGTATCATTTGTATCGGTGCCGAAGTTCAACCTGGTGACATTCTGGTCGGAAAAATTACTCCGAAGAGTGAAACGCAGCTTAGCCCAGAAGAGAAGCTGCTTCGCGCGATCTTCGGCGAGAAAGCCGGAGAAGTGCGTGATACTAGCTTAAGACTGCCTCCAGGGGTCGAGGGTACTATTATCTCCGCACAAGTTTTCTCCAGAAAAGGAACTGAGAAAGATGAGCGAATGTTGGCGATTGAAAAGCGCGAAATTGCTAGAATTGAGCAGGATCAGCGTGATGAGATCACGATATTGCGTGGGGCTGCCGAGAAGGAGATCAAGGAACTTCTGACAGGTAAGTCTACGACCGCGCGCTTGGTTGATGAGAAGCGCAATCAGATTATCGCGAAAGGGGATCCGCTGACCGAGCAATTGCTGCAGTCTGTGCCGTTTGAGTATCTCAGAGATATTCAGGTTGGGGACGAGGCGATCCAAGAGAAGGTAAATCAGATCGTCGTAAGGACCGGACAGCTTATCAATAATAAGCGTGCGGCTCTGCAGGAAAAGATTGCGCGCCTCAAAGAAGGAGATGAGCTTGCTCCTGGCGTGATTAAGATGGTTAAGGTCTTTGTCGCCATTAAGCGAAAGATTCAGGTTGGCGATAAGATGGCCGGACGTCACGGGAATAAGGGAGTGCTCTCCAGAGTTCTGCCTGAGGAAGACATGCCATATTTGTCAGACGGCACCCCGGTAGATGTAGTGCTTAACCCGTTGGGTGTACCTTCACGCATGAACGTAGGTCAGATTCTTGAGACCCACTTAGGTTGGGCAGCTTTGGAAGTCGGCCGTATTTTAAATGACATTCTTGATCCGGTTATTGATCCTAGAACCGGGGCTGATCGCCTTGGAGCTACCTCAGAAGGGAAAAAGGACGCAGCGCGTCGAATCAGAGAGCTCTTACTTAAAGTTTTCCCATCCAAGGAACATCAGCAATTGATTAATAAGTTGTCTGATAATGAAGCCTTTAAGTTCGCACGCAAGTGCGTTCGCGGGGTGCATGTTGCCACTCCGGTGTTCGATGGAGCAGACGAGCCTAATATTCGCGAGTTGTTGAATGTGGCGAATCTTCCGGAAGGCGCTCAGGCTACTTTGCATGATGGCCGTACCGGAGAGCCATTCGCCGAGAAAGTGACCGTGGGCGTGATGTACATGCTTAAACTAGATCACTTGGTTGACGATAAGATCCACGCCCGCTCGATTGGACCATACTCGTTGGTCACTCAACAGCCGTTGGGCGGTAAGGCACAATTCGGAGGCCAGAGACTTGGAGAGATGGAGGTTTGGGCGCTTGAAGCGTACGGAGCAGCCTATACTCTGCAAGAGTTTCTCACTGTTAAATCGGATGATGTGGCTGGTCGCACTAGAATGTATGAAGCGATCGTCAAGGGTGAGCATGTTCTTGAGCCAGGTTTACCGGAATCCTTTAACGTTATGTTGAAAGAGCTTATGTCGTTAGGACTCGATGTTGAGCTGATCGAAGATACCTCTGGTGAAGAAGTGCTGGATGGGGATGGGGCAACAACTCCTGTACCTGATGCAGCAGCTAATACCCAGTGAAGTTGATAGTGAGAGTTATTGACTGGGCTGCGAGAGTAGCCCAGCAAAAATCGAAGTCGAAAGTTACAGTTCGGAGATTTAAAAAGGAGCTAGGTTGATACGATGAACATGGATGATTTGTTTAGCCTGTTCGAGAAGCCAAAAAACCCAATCAAGTTTAACGCGCTTAAGGTCTCAGTGGCGAGCGCTGAAAAGATTAGGAGTTGGTCGCATGGTGAGGTAACAAAACCGGAGACCATCAATTATCGTACGTTTAAACCAGAGCGTGATGGGCTATTTTGCGCCAGAATCTTCGGACCAACTAAGGATTACGAGTGCAACTGCGGAAAGTATAAGCGCATGCGCCATCGCGGAGTAGTCTGCGAAAAATGCGGCGTTGAAGTAATTCAGAGCAAGGTTCGACGTGAGCGTATGGGCCACATCGAGCTAGCCTGCCCGGTTGCGCATATCTGGTTTCTAAAGAGCTTGCCAAGTCGTATTGGAACTATTCTCGATATCAGCTTGCGTGATCTTGAGAAGGTGCTCTACTTTGAAAGCTACATCATCACGGATCCCGGTGAAACCGAGAAGGAAGAAGGTGAACTTCTTACCGAGAAAGAATATCGGGCGATGCGCCAGCAGTTTGGAAGTCGCTTTGAGGCCGGTATGGGAGCTGAGACGATCCAAAAGCTCCTGACTAAGATAAATGTGGTTGAGCTTTATGATAAGCTGATTAAGGAGCTTCGCGATTGTAGTTCGGATGCAAAGAGGAAGAAGTTAGCTAAGCGCTTGAAAGTGCTTCAATCCTTTAAGCACAGCCAAAACTCTCCAGATTGGATGATCTTAAGTGTCGTCCCAGTGATACCACCAGATCTTCGCCCGCTTGTTCCACTTGATGGCGGAAGATTCGCGACCTCTGACTTAAATGATCTGTATCGTCGTGTTATTAACCGTAATAACCGCTTGAAGCGCCTAATTGAGCTAAACTCCCCTGACATTATTATCAGGAACGAGAAGCGCATGTTGCAAGAAGCGGTCGATGCTCTTTTCGATAACGGTCGCCGCGGCCGAACGATTACTGGACCGAACAAGCGTCCGCTAAAATCACTTAGCGATATGCTTAAAGGTAAGGGTGGTCGGTTCCGTCAAAACTTACTTGGTAAGCGCGTTGATTACTCTGGTCGTTCAGTTATCGTGATTGGACCTGAGCTGCGATTGCACCAATGCGGTCTTCCAAAGAAGATGGCGTTGGAACTCTTTAAGCCGTTTATCTACAACAAACTTGAAGAGCGTGGATACGTTACTACTATCAAGAGCGCCAAAAAGATGGTGGAAAAGGCCAAGCCAGTCGTTTGGGATATTCTTGATGAAGTCATTAAAGAGCATCCGGTTTTATTAAACCGTGCTCCGACTTTGCACCGGCTTGGATTTCAAGCTTTTGAACCGTTATTGATTGAAGGTAAGGCGATTCAGCTTCACCCGCTCGTTTGTACTGCCTTTAACGCAGACTTCGACGGTGACCAGATGGCGGTACACGTGCCGTTATCGGTTGAAGCGCAGGTTGAGTC
>CAZJXY010000096.1:0-10212 GCA_964549925.1 uncultured Bdellovibrionales bacterium
GAAGACTAGTTCTGAAGAGTTAAGCAATAAACCATTACCGGAAGATCTTCCGATCGAGCACAATTGATACTTTGCATTTAACTGATTCTAAAACAATGCGAATGGATGGCGAAAAGGGAGATATTGATGTAATTGCGGCAGTTGTTGCGCTACCGCTACTCGTACTAGTTTCATTGGTTGCTTTTGACTTGGCACGAGTTCCGCTTGCTAGACAAGTGATGCAAAATGCACTTAGTCAGGCCGTCTTTAGACTCTCTTCCGAATGGAACTGCAGTGGGACCGCGCAAGCTCCAGCGGATACTGATGATCCAGGGTGTCTTTATGAATATAATGGTGAACTGGTGGGACGCTATGGAACTAGTCCGGTTGCCCCAGCCGCTTATAATTTCTGTGGGATATTAGGTGCCAAGCTCGCCACGTTGACATGTTCCGGTTTGGATTCCGGAAACCCCGATCCCCTCGACTCTAAGAAGGGAGTATTAACCATTATGGGAGCACGTGCATTGATTAAGAAGGTAAATTTGTTAACCGCAAAGTATCTGGAAGGTGGAGCTTCCGGTATCCTTAATCCGCTTTCTCTCGGCGGTGAATATGCAATTCAGTTTGCTCTGGTAAAACTTCCAGTAGATTCAGAGGGGTTTGCTTACGGTTCGTTTATCGCAGCTCAAACTGATCAGTTTTATTTTTACCCTGATTTAGAGACTATGTTGAGAGTTTCCGACAAGGACGCGTATACCACGGATCCTCCAATGTTTGCCATGAAGATTGCCGCTGATTTTTTCAATATGTCCGTACCTCCCCTTACCGCTCCTGACACTCTCCTGAATTTTCCGCTCGGCTGGAGCTTTGTGAACTCTGCCCAGGTAGATTCCGCTGGCCAAATTCCTGCAGTGTCGGCAGTGGCCATTCCAGAGGTTGCGCCTTTGTCTCCTCGCCTCCTGGTTGGATACTTGGTGCTTAGGCTTCCTGGAATACTAGGAAAGTTTTCGCTCTTTGGTGGGAACGATCCTGAGCACCCGGGTGATTACTTATTGGAAGAGTCAGTCATAAAACCGTTGGAGCATCAAGCGACTCTCGAAATACTTCCAGGAGGCATGAATCTTTCACGTCCCCAGGGTGGCGCGCCGGGAGGGCCGAATTCTGGGCCTTGAAATTAATGCGCCACAGCAAATAAAACGATAGTTTAGGCAAATTTGGTCTAATTATCGAAACACAACCTTGCCGATATTAAAGGTAGCTATGCATGTGCTTTTAATAGACCGAGATCCAGCCATTCGTCATTCGCTGATTGGAAGGCTACAGCTTGCCTCGAAGCAAGCGGATATTAGACGAGTTGACTTTGCGCAGATTGATCCTAATCAGATCAACTCTTATGACCCTGAGTTAGCTCATGCTTGTTTGATTGGTCCCGGTTGTTATGAAATTTTGGATCGAGTTGTCGAAAGATTGCGCAACCATTTTCCCACTGCGCTGCTTGGGGTAATTTTAGATAATGAGCTTTACGCTAATGAATCCGTCGCGCTTCGGCGCAGTTTTAATTTACGGGTGATGCCGCTCGGAGATCTATCACAGCTGGCAGGATTTCTGATCGACGCTGAGGTTCAAGTCCGGGCTCGTGTTTCGACCACGGGCAAAGGAGTGATCGCCATAACTCAACTTAAGGGAGGAGTTGGGGCTACATCAATATGTGCGGGTCTCGGAAGTTGTTTTGCTCACCATGGACTCTCAGTAGCCATGGTAGATCTAGATGACGTTAATCCTCAGTTAACTGAGTGGGCACGAGTGGGATCGGCGCAGCGGGGCGTTACAGCAGAGTTCTTGCGGAGAGGTGAGGTGCCCCAGAAGCGGATTAACGAATTGGTCTCTCCGGTCGAAGGTTTCGGCGGGCGGCTAGTCGTAGTGGGTCAGCCTGAGCGATACAACGAGGGCTTTCATTTCAAAGCGGATGTCTTGGACGGTGCCCCGAGCGCCTCTCAGTTTATCTCTGCTTTGGTAGATACCCTCAAGCGGGAATTCGAAGTCGTGCTTTTCGACACCGGTATGAGTTGGGGAGTAGCTTCATTTTCAGTTTTTCCGCTATGCCAAGAGATTCTTTTGGTGACTGATGATGATGGTATGTCGGTTAGGCGGACGTTGGATAACTTGGAAAGGTTAAGAAGAGAATCCGATGACGCTGAAGAATTCGATCTCTCTCGATGGAGTTTAGTTCTAAATGCCTTCTCTGGGAAGCTAATCAAACCGCAAGATCTTGCAAACGAGATTCAGGCAATGGAGATTCTTCCCGCAGACTCCAATCTTTACACTGTCCCTTTCTCCGATACGGGTAGGCAATGGGGTGCACCGGGACAAAGTTTGTATGACTTGGCTGATGAGAGCGTTAAGCAGGTGATGGCAAAAATTGCTTCATCGATTGTTCCTTTTCGTGTTGATGAGAGGGAAGATCAATTAGTTGGTAAGCTTGCCAAGAAGTGGGGTGGTTTCCTCGGTAAAAGGCCCTGAATTTTACTGTTCGGTTAAACCCCTTGCCAATTCACTCAGCGGCATGCAACGCTTTCCCTCGCTATGCCGATTATTGACACACCTTTAGAGAAAGAATCCCGCGATCGCTATCTTACTTACGCTTTAAGTGTAATTTCTAGTCGTGCCCTTCCCGACGTGCGCGATGGGTTAAAGCCGGTGCAGCGTCGGATACTTTTCGATATGTTTAGAAATTTGAGATTGGTACCGGGAGGGAGTCACCGAAAATCCGCTGCTGTAGTTGGAGGTGTGATTGCTAGGTTCCACCCGCATGGGGATGTGGCCTGTTACGAAGCGATGGTCAGAATGGCACAGGATTTCTCGCTTCGTTATCCGCTTGTGGATGGTCAAGGAAACTTTGGATCGATAGATGGAGATGGACCGGCGGCGTATCGATACACCGAGGTAAAGCTTCGTGAAATGGCACTCGAAGTACTGGGCGAAATTGATCAAGAAACGGTTCCCTTTAGGGATAATTTCGATGGCACGCAAAGTGAGCCGATTGTTCTACCGAGCCGAGTTCCTAATTTCCTAATGAACGGCGCCATGGGAATTGCGGTTGGGATGGCCACTAGTGTGCCGCCGCATAATTTAAAGGACCTGGTAAAGGCACTACTTGAGCTTTGCGAGGACCCGGAAATTTCCATCGGGAAGTTAGTTACTGCTATTAAAGGACCGGACTTTCCGACTGGGTGCTCAATTCTCAACACACGCGAGGAATTGGTAGAAATCTATAAGACTGGCCGTGGGCCAGTTCGTATGCGAGGTGAGTGGGCAGTTGAAGAAGGAAAGCGCGGGAAAAAGTTTATCATAATCAACACTATTCCATACGGTATTGATAAGTCACAATTAGTTGAGTGCATAGCAGACTGCATCATACAGAAGAAACTCCCACAGCTCTCGGACATTAGAGATGAGTCTACTGAAAAGATTAGAGTGGTTCTTGAATTGACCTCGGACGCAGATCCCGAAGTGGCGATGGCCTATCTTTTCAAGAACACGCCGCTAGAGAGTACCTTTCAGGTTAACCTGACTGCGCTTGTCCCAGTAAAGGGCTCCGATACCTGTAAGCCAGAACTACTTTCACTAAAGACAATCCTGCAGCATTTTTTAGACTTCAGGCACGAAGTTGTAGAAAAACGACTGAAATTTGAACGCAAGAATCTAAATGAGCGCATTCATATCCTAGAAGGTTTCGTAATTATTTATGATGCCCTAGACGAAGTCATAAAAATCGTACGAAAGAGTGAAGGTAGGCAGGATGCGGCCGAAAAGCTCAGAAAGCGTTTTAAGCTCTCTGAAATTCAGTCATATGCGATCGTTGATATGCGCATTTACCAGATCTCTAAGACTTCGATTGAAGAGATCCGGGCTGAATTGACCGAAAAGGAGAAGCGTGTTGCTGAAATTGATGCAATTTTAAAGAGCAAGAAAAAAATCACGGATTTGGTAAAAAAAGATCTTAACGAGGTCTCTGAGAAGTACGGAGACAAGCGGCGCTCGAGTCTAGTACGAGATAATATTGAGATTGAGTTCAATGAGGCAGATTACGTTGTCAAAGAAGAAGTTTACGCAATCGTTACTCAAGACGGGTGGTTGAAGCGTATCCGCCAGAGTAATGATGTAGCTGGAACGCGGCTGCGCGAGGGAGATAAGATCATCCGCGCGCACCCAATTTCCACGCTCGACTCAGTTGCTATTTTTACCAATATGGGGAATCTTTTTGTGCTCAAATGCATGGATTTCCCGGCGAGTAGCGGGTTCGGCGATCCGATTCAAAAGCTTCTAAAATTCAGAGATGGTGAAGCAATAGTCGATAGTTTTGCGATCAAAGCCTCATTGGACTCCGGAGACGGGAAGGATGCTGAGAAGTCGAAAGGTAAGACCCAGGGCGAACTTTTTGCTGCGGATGCGAACCCGTACGCCTATAACTTAAGAGGCGGAGATACCGTGATTCTTGTGAGCAAATGCGGTACCGGATTTGCTCTGAAGTTAGATACGCTTGATGGAGTAAAGCGCAATGGTCGTAGAGTAATGAAGCTCCGTGAAGGTGACACTATGCGTGGGGTGTGCATTAAGAAAAAAAGAGTACTATTCGTCACCCAGCACGCCTGCGGATTGATTATTGAAAGCTCGGAGATCCCTGAACGGGACACGGCTGCAGTTGGCGTTAACCTGATCGGTGTAAGAGATGACGACAATCTAGTCGGAGCACTCTCTTTCGAGGGGCAAAAAAAGTTCAAGGTGATTCAAGAAGGCGGAAAGGTTAAAGAGGTGTCCAGTGGAGATATAACCTCTGGACGTCGCGGACTTAAAGGCACGAAAATTGTGCCGCGTGGTGATGTATTTGGCGTTGAATTTTTGTAAAGGTTTATGGCGAAAAAAGGTAGTTATACAGCAGAAGATATCGAGATACTTGAAGGCCTAGAGCCTGTACGCCGGCGTCCAGGGATGTATATTGGCGGCACTGAAGGGCCAGCTGGTTTGCACCACCTGGTTACCGAAATATTGGATAATTCAATTGATGAGGCGATGAATGGTCACGCCGATCACATAATAGTCACTCTGCATAAGGATTGTGAGAGTGTCACGATTGAAGACAATGGTCGTGGTATCCCGGTAGATATTCACCCCAAATTTAAGAAATCCGCACTGGAAATAATCCTTACAACATTGCATGCCGGTGGCAAATTTACAGACCATAACTATGTATCTGCGGGCGGGTTACACGGAGTCGGCGCCTCGGTGGTCAATGCGCTCTCTGAGAAATTGGAGGCAACGGTCTGGCGAGATGGATCTGAATGGAACCAGAGTTTCGAGCGCGGAGTTCCTAAAACCAAGCTTACAAAGAGCAAAGGCTCAAAGAAGCATGGAACGGCAATCTTTTTTCGTCCGGACTCAGAAATTTTTAAGAGCACGCGCTTTTCGGCCGATCGAATCCTGAAAATGGTTGAAGAAAAGGCGTACTTAAATAAGGGGGTACGATTAAAGTTTATCAATCAAGCGTCTGGTGAGGAGCAGGAGTTTTGCTACGAGGATGGAATCAAATCTTACTTAGATGCGCTTTTGGTTTCTTCAAAAGTTGAACCGATTGGAACTGAGAAGTTTTATCTTGCCAACGATAAAGGTATAAAAGCTGAAATCGCGTTTGCTTGGACAGAACTAACTTCCGATAAAGTGATCTCATTTGCAAACGGCATCCGGACTGGAAATGGTGGAAGCCATGAGGATGCATTTCGCTCGGGGTTGAACCGTGCCGTTCGAAACTATATCAACACACATGATCTTTTACCTAAAGGCGTAAAGCTCACAGCCGATGACATTCGAGAAGGCTTGGTTGGAATTATCGCGGTAATGGTTCCCGGCCGAGAGGTGCAGCTACAGTTCCAAGGCCAAACTAAGGATAAGTTGAACAATCCGGAAGTCGAGGCGCCGGTTGAGGCATTGATGAAAGGTGTCGAGACACAACTCAATTCAAAGCCGGGTGCGGCAAAGCAGATCGTGGAAAGGGTTCTACTTGCGGCAAAGGCGCGGGCAGCGTCCCGAGCAGCGAGTGATGCGGTTTCTAGGAAAGTTGGGATTAGCCACCGGCTGACTTTGCCCGGAAAACTCGCCGATTGCTCCTCTACCAATCCAGATAACTGCGAGATCTTCATCGTAGAGGGGGATTCAGCCGGCGGCAGCGCCAAGCAAGGACGTGACAGAAATACTCAAGCGGTGCTTCCGCTCAAGGGAAAGATTTTGAATTCGGTCGCAGCGGGTGCCGCTAAGTTAAAAGATAACAAGGAACTGGCAGATTTGGTCTCTGCTCTGGGATGCGGCTTCGCTGAAGGAGTAAACTTAGCGAGGCTACGTTACGGTAAAGTTATTATACTAACGGATGCCGATGCCGATGGGATGCATATTGGCTCATTGCTAATCGCATTTTTCTTCCAATTCATGCGACCACTAATTGAGCATGGTAACCTTTATTTGGGACTCTGTCCGTTGTATCGCTTACGTTTTGGGTCTGGGTCCAAGGAAGAGACAGTATGGGTTTATTCCGATGAGCAGAAAGATTCCGAATTAAAAAAACGAAAGAGCTCAAAGTTTCATATCACTAGGTTTAAAGGTTTGGGTGAGATGAACCCTTCAACCTTGTGGGAGACCACACTTGACCCAAGGCATAGGAGTCTGCTCCGAATTACCGTCACTGATGCTAAAAAGGCGCAGGCAGTTCTTGAGGATTTAATGGGCCGTGACCCAGCGCCACGTTATCGATTGATTCAAGAGAACGCACATAGACTAGTGGTTGATGTCTAACCCAAACATTTCTGAAGGCGCGTGAGTTGCGTAAATAATCTTCAGTAGTTATTACAGAGGGTTACGTCTCTAGCCCAGTTATTACGCACGTTTGCTAATTCCCCGATAACTTTGATATTTATCGTTGATGTTTTCATCGCTGATTATAGCTTGGGGCACCCCGTACGGAAGGGGGAGGTAATATAAGTTGTGAATGATCTCCTAAAAGAGGCTGAGCAGATAGCGCTCAAGATGGGAGGATGTGATCCTCAGTGGCTTCATAAGAAAGTAGTTCCGGAGTACCGCACCACAGAGTCAAAGGCCTCTGGCCCCGAGATGATATTGTTGCATGGACTTTTCGGAGCACTTTCAAACTGGGAGACGGTTTTCCCATTATTTGAGAAATACTCACGGCCGATCGCGCTAAGTTTTCCACTAATCACCGCCCATCGATCTGAGGTAAAGGTAAAGCCCTTAGCACTCTATACATGGCTCTTTATTCAACAAAAGAAACTTGCTCCTGTGGCCTTATGCGGTAACTCGCTTGGCGGTCATGTAGCGATGCGGCTCTATTTTGCCGCGCCAGAATCCGTTGATTGTATGATTTTGAGCGGCACATCGGGCTTATATGAGCACGCCCCGGACTCTCTTCCAATTCGTCCGGATCGCGATTTTATACGCGAGCATATGGGCCGGGTTTTCAAAAACGAGAGATTTATCACTGATCAGGCGATTGAAGAGATCTACGCAGTAGTAAAAGATCGGGCCAACGTATTAAATATTATCCATGCTGCGCGAAGTGCAAAGAGAGATAACCTTTTAGAGCTTCTAAAGACTATAAAAGTGCCGACCCTCCTGCTTTGGGGTGAAGACGACGAAGTAACTACGATGCAGGTCGCAGAAACTTTTCATAAGAATATACGAAACTCTAAGCTGGTATCGATCAAAAAGTGTGGTCACGCCCCAATGATTGAACACCCCGAATGGTTTGCAGAAGAAGTTGGAAAGTTCTTAAAGGAGCATTCTAGACATGGAAAGGACAAGCGATAGTTCAAATTTTCCTCTTGGTTCAAGCCTCCCGGGCTTTACCTTAAAAAATGTTGATTCAAGCCTTTTAGATGTTGCAAAGCTTTCAATCGACAAAGGGCTGCTTATAGTTTTTACCTGTAATCACTGTCCGTACGTGAAGGGTAGTGAGCCGATGCTGATTGAAATTGCGTCGCGCTTCCGATCGGAAGGACTAAGCACCTTAGCGATTAATTCAAATGATCCCATTAGGTACCCCGATGATAGCTTCGAGAATATGGTGCTTAAGTCGAGGGAGTTAAAGCTTCCCTACCCTTACCTTTTTGACGAAACGCAGCAGGTTGCCAAATTATTCGATGCGGCATGCACTCCGGAGGCATATCTTTTCAATGCCAAGCGTGAGTTGGTTTATCATGGAGCGATTAATGATAGTCATAAGGATTTAAAATCCGCCAAGGTTTCGCATCTTAGATTGGCAGTTGAGCAGCTGCTTGCGGGAAAGCCGGTTCAGCCGGGATACGTCAATCCGATTGGCTGCTCTATAAAATGGAGATAATTCAATTTGCGTCTACTGGTTGTTAGACATGCGAAGGCTGAAGATACATCAAGCTCTGGTGGAGATTTTGAGCGCAATCTAACCCTCAGCGGGATCGCCCGCGCTGAAGCATTGGGGAGAATAATCAAACAAAAAGACTTGGTCCCAAGCGAGGTATATTGCAGCCCCTTAAACCGCACAGTCCAGACAGCGCAGCTATTAAGAAAGATTGCATTTCCCGATACAGATATAGCGTATCTGGAAGAACTCGGACCCGATATTACACTTTATGAGTCGCTCCGTCCGTTCCTGGAGTCTAAAGCCACTAACGATTTGACCATTATGATCATAGGGCACCAGCCGGAACTCGGTTTTTTGGTATCAACTCTTTTATCTCCAGAGCAGAAGCGCGTAGAAGCGATCTCTCCAGGGACTCTAGTGGTTCTTAATTTGCGAGAATGGATTCGAAACGCTGCTGAATTAATCGAGGTAATTTAGTTAGGGGAAAAAAGGGGAAGGGGCTGAAAGGGTTTAGCTTTCAGCCCCTTAAAATCTTCGAAATTTACGAGGTTTCGAAGAAGGGGTGTTAAGTGGGTGGGGGCACCCACTTAACGAGGAGTTAGGCAACAGAAGCAAGGAGATAACGGTTTTACGATTATCCTTGACGTATCGTACACCCTACCTATTGCGAAGAGCGTGCCAAGGAAGTACTAGGTTTCTGCCTGGATTGGTTACCAATCAGGTTACCATGGTAACTGCTTGAAAGTAGTGGCGAAAATTATTGATTAGATTATGCTGCTCAAGCTGCAAGAAACTACCGAGAGACTATAGGAATCGCCATAAGAATATTTCTTAGTATTTGAAACAAGGATAACAGATTATGACACCGGATTTTGAGAAACTAAAACTCTTGGCCAATACCATTCGAATGCTCAGCGCGGATGCTGTGCAGAAGGCCGAGTCTGGACACCCCGGGATGCCGATGGGTGCAGCCGACTATGCGGCTGTATTATGGGCTCATCATTTACGAATAAACCCTAAGGATTCGACCTGGCTTGGTCGCGATCGGTTCGTGCTTTCCGCCGGGCACGGCTCAATGTTGCTATACTCGCTCTTACATCTTTTTGGTTACAATCTCCCGCTGGAGGAGTTAAAGAATTTTAGACAGTGGGGAAGTAAAACCCCCGGGCATCCGGAATTTGGTCTAACCGATGGCGTTGAATGTACAACCGGTCCGCTCGGTCAGGGAGTGGGGAATGGAATAGGAATGGCGCTCTCTGCGAAGCTTCTCCAGGCGCGTTATTCAAAGGAACTATTTGACTACCAGGTCTACGGAATTGTTAGCGATGGTGACCTGATGGAAGGCGTAGCCAGTGAGGCTGCGTCTTTAGCTGGGCACTTAAAGCTCGGAAATCTAATTTATATTTACGACGATAATCACATTTCAATCGGCGGAAAGACCGATGTTTGTTTTACAGAAAATGTCGTGGAGAGATTTAAGAGCTACGGGTGGCATGTTCAGTCAGTTGACGGGCATGATATGCCTGCTATTCATGCTGCCATAATCGAGGCCAAGAAAGTAACGGATAAGCCAAGCTTAATAGCTGCGAGGACAACTATTGGCTGGGGGAGTCCGAATAAAGCCGGAACTTCCGGAGTACACGGTGAGCCCTTAGGGAAAGACGAGTTGGCTGCCACAAAAGCTAAATTAAATTGGCCAGCGGATCCATTCCATATCCCGAAGGATGTATCGGCTCTATGTTGCTCAGTGCTTGCACCTAAAGTTGAGGAATATAATTCGTGGAAGGATCGGTTTCAATCGTGGGGACAGTCGAATACTGAGCTTTCCAAAC
>CAZJXY010000097.1:0-10191 GCA_964549925.1 uncultured Bdellovibrionales bacterium
TGCTGTCCTTCTAATTGTGTAAACTACTATCAAAATGTTTCCAGTAACTGACCTTCCAAGTCGCTTTCTTCGTTTCTCCGTAACGGAATGGGCCAAATCCTCCCAGTCAAGCCCATCCGCGTCAGAGAAAACCGTAGCTCCCTCTTCAAATGAGATACGATGCTTCTCGTAGTTAGCAATGGCCTTCTTCGTATCCCAGGAGAGATATTACTGTATATACACTAAGTATCGTAATTTGTCCGGGTCTAATTATCCTCAATCACTTATAGAGTGCAGCAACTTCAAACCCGATCACTGATTGTTCTGTCTACTAACCACTGTTTACCGACTACTTGCCTCCTCGTAAACTTAGTTTGCTTCTTTGGGGGCTAACTTAGAGCTGGCAACTGAACGCTTGAACCTACTCGTCACTTCCATATTGGGTTGAAAACCGAAGAGCAACAAACAAGCGACCAGGAACTCTATCAGGCCCGATCAATTTCTAACTTAGCACCCGGTTGCTGCAAAAGATTTTCCACAAGTGACTTCGAAAGAGTGATCCGAGATCCAGGAACGGCAGGAAATTCAAGCTGGATGCCTCTAGAAAAAAAGTTCTTTACCTCTTTGGCCTTAATCTCGCTCCAAGGTATTAACAATGATCGATGCTGAAATCGAAAAGGGAATAATATCGAGATATAAAGGCCAAGTGAATTAGAACCAACTGTAAGGCATCTGTTGTAGCTCGCTAGATTCATCATAGCGGATTGAAATTGATATGTTCTCCCGTTAAACTCGCGGCTAGCTGCGAATCGTTTTGAAAGCGCATGCCATCCCCCGAGATGCGCTAAGATAAAACAAACAAAGAGCCAAATCGCCACAAAAAAAAGTGGGAATACCGCTGGAAACCAAGCACTCTCGAAATTAATCAAAGCAGGCGATCCAGTAGCGAGACCAAAAGCATTAAAATATAGAAGCGCAACAATCCCTGCGTTCCAAAGCAAAGCCAAAATCCAAAATAATCGAAGGTTGGAAGCACTCCAACGTGGAATCATAAGTATGCCTGAATTCCTTTCCAAAGTTTCAGCTCCCTTTAAAAAGAATACCCAGTAGGTTCCAATTAAAAAAAGTACTCCGATACAGATAAACCAAAGCGTAACAAAGGAATTTCCTTCACTCGGCTTTAGAAAATCAAGTAGTGATGAAACTTCGCCTGTTAGGATACCGGCACCCATTAAGACCCAAGGAAGATTAAGCCAAACTGATGCATGCATTAGAAAGCGGCGATACTGCTCTAGCTTAGATTTATCTGATCTAACTTCTGATCTTATTAACAGCCAGGATTTATAAACCAGGCCTAGGGTGGTTAGAATAATAATAGCCCAAAAATATTTGAAAACAAAATCAATCTCGGGCGGCAAATTCATAGATTAATTATAAAGGTATCCTACCCATAAGAATCGTCAAGGACATAGTTACTTCAACCACCATCCTCCCACCTATAATCCCACTTACCCTCAGAATTGAATCGCTCCTCCTGCAAAAGCTCTCTAAGCAACGCCGGCATCAAACGCTCTCTCTCTAGTTCAGTTACCTTTATCCACTTATACTTCCTTCCAAATTCACCAGGAACTACCTTCGCACGAACATCCACCCCCCTTGCCTCACATAAATAGAAGTGATCCTCTGACTCAACCACTCCGCCTTTCTCATGCCATTTATTATTGATCCTCCCTAGGTAACTCTTTGGCTCAATGCCAAGACCCGGAAGCTCCTCCTTCAATTCTCGCGTTAACGCCGATTCCAAATCTTCACCGACCTCGACCCTTCCGCCCGGAGGAAATGTAACGCCGCCGTGATGCTCAACTAGCAATAATCCCTCTACTATTACTATTGCCCGCACTGAAGTTCTCATAACTATAGAACCTGATACCCTTAAAATTCGGCTATGCTACACTCTCAAAAATGAACCGCCTAATTCTCTCACTACTTGCAATAATTATCATCTGCTTTGCTGCGTTTTTGTATCTATCCTGGGGTAAAGAGTATGTAGTTACCCTAACAGAAGAGGAAATCCTCGCCAAAGTCGCGCCCAGGTTTCCCTTTAAAAAAACTTACTTCTTTTTAGTTCAACTAGAATTCACCAATCCAAGACTTGAACTCGAAGAAGGGTCAGATCGAATTAGGATGGGCGTAGACGTCACGACCGGAATCAATCTTGATTACAAAGAAACCATCAGCCGAAACGGTGGAGAAGAAATCGAAACCCATTCTGAAAAGATCAAAGACCCGCTCTCCGGTACCGCCTTGATTTCTGGAAATATACGATACGACCGAGACGATGGAAAATTTTATTTAGATCATGCTAGTGTTGAAAAACTGGCAATAGTTGGAATCCCTGCCCTCTTTGCCTCAAAGGTTAACGAAGCCGCCAACAAAGCCGCAGCTGAGTTTTTAAAAAGTCATCCGATTTATCAACTAAAGACCTCCGACGTTAAGCAGGCAATCACAAAACTAGTTCTAAAAAACGTCGTCGTAAAAAGCAAAACGGTTGTGATTACTCTAGGGATAGGTTGACCTGCGCTATTTGCATAGAAGCTTTTCTGCAAGTTCCAAATCTTTAGGAGTTGTAATCTTTAAGTTGCTCCTCTCTCCCATAACCATCTTCACCGAATGAATGCGTTGCACCAAAGTCGCATCATCGGTGCTGTCATCAGAATACTTTCTATGGGCTTCTAAAATCACTTCGCGCTTAAAAATCTGCGGGGTCTGGATCGCCCAGAGATTCTCCCGGTCGATATTTTCTTTGGCCAGCAATTCCGAATCGCAACGCTTGACCGTATCAACTATAGGGATTGCCGCAGTCACCGCTCCAAACTCAAGCGCAGCATCGATACATCTGGTAAGTAAGTCGCTCGAAAGCAGTGCACGCGCGCCGTCATGAATTAAAACTAAATCGGAAAGGCATTCTGCCTGCTCAAGGTATTTAAGCGCGTTTGAGACTGAAGCGCGTCTGCTGTCTCCCCCCGTAACCAATTTTACCTTAGAGTTCCTCTCAAAAAGCGGCCCAAAGACCTCACTCTCACTAGCCGGCACAGCCAAAACAACTTCGCGAACCCGTGGATCCGTGAAAAGAGTCTCGACCACCCGTTGTATGATTGGCTTCCCTCTAAGCTCCAACAACACCTTCGACATATTTGACTGCATGCGGGTTCCAGACCCTGCAGCAGGCACGATTGCCAAGACCGACGGAGGATGTGATTTGCTCAAAGGTTAAGTTAAGTTAAAGAGATTACTGCATCCCCATCAGGGTCTGAAGCTCCCCTCTTACCCTGTCATGGGTTCTGGCTTTTGCGATAGCGATCTCGGAAACAAGCAGCTCCCGAACCGTATCGAACATCTTCTTTTCACCGAAAGATAGCTCCTTGCCGGAACTTAGAACCGAAAGGTCACGCAATACTTCAGCCATTTCATAGACTGAGCCGGTCTTTATCTTTTGGGTGTACTCGCGGTAGCGGCGATTCCAGGTTTGAGTATCGATCCGCACCTTTCTGTCTTGCAGAATTTTGTAAATTTTATCGACTGTCTTTTTATCTACTACCGGACGCAATCCAACCGAATCAGATTGATCAACTGGGACCATAATCTTCATACCTGAGTCCATAATCAGGATATCGAAGAACTTATGCTCTTTTCCGCCAATGTTTTTGGATTGAACCGCTTTAATCTCTCCTACTCCGTGCGCGGGATAAACTACTTTATCACCAACTTGATAGCTCTTCGTTTTCAAGACTTAAAGCTCCTTACGACAAACAAATTTTTGAGAAGCGTAATGATACTCTAATCTCCGTCGCGGGTCAAACCGGCGGAGTCTCAAAAATCATAAGTTCTGCTGCTAAAACAAGCTAATTATTTATTTTTAGTGGTGCACTCCTTACTCAATTAAGGCGTAGGCTTTCAACTGCTCCCTGAAGCGTTCAGTGAACGCGCCAAGCTCTAATCTTCCGATTATTCCATCTTCTCCGGTATCAACGTAGTAGCCCGGACGCAGCGAAACCTCTTCAAACCCAATTTTAGCGTATAACTTTCTGGCTGGTGCATTTCCAATTCGCACCTCAAGCGTCACAAACCTAACCCCGATTAAGTGCAGCCGAGAAAATGCCGCAAAGAGCAATGATTCTGCGATTCCAGCACGGCGCGAGGAAGTTTTTACTCCAAGATTGAGGATATGCGATTCATCGGCAACTGTTTGTGTTACCAAGAAACCAACCAGCTCGCCGTTTAGCCGCGCTCCTAGTACCTCGCCGCGCTCTAACTCGTTTTCAAACTGCAACGGTGTCCACGGAATATGCGAACACTCTTGGTCAATCGCCGCTAGCTCTTCCGCCGATGCCTTAGGTAAGCGGCAGATAACAGGAACTGATCGACCGGAACCAAATTTCAAACTTAGCTCTTACGCCAACGCCGCTCGCGCTTTCTCCGCAACCGCGCCGAAAGCCTGGGCGTCATGAATCGCAAGTTCAGCTAGGGCTTTTCGATCTAAAGCTAAATTCGCTCGCTTTAGGCCGTTAATTAGCCTGCTGTAGGTTAAACCATGAACTCTTGCTGCCGCATTGATACGAATATTCCAAAGAGCTCTAAACTCCCGCCGACGAACCTTGCGGTCCCGATAGGAGTATTTGAGCGCCTTTTCAACTGAACGCTTTGCCAACTTATAGCAATTACCGCGACGCCCTCTAAACCCTTTGGCGCGCTTTAACATTCTTCGGTGGTTAGCCTTTCTGACTGTTCCAGTCTTGATTCTCATAAGATCACTCTATACCAAATCTTTACTTACTCTTAAAACGGTAGGGCAGCGTTTGGCGAACTAGTACCAAATCAACTGAACTAACGGAATCTGTACGCCTAAGTTGGCGCTTGTTCTTTTGGTCGCGTTTTCCGGTGTTGTGGCGTTTGAAAGCTTTGCCCCGGGTGAATTTTTTCCCGCCTGCTCTAACGCGATATCTCTTTTTTGCAGCTCTCTTCGTTTTTATTTTTGCCATAAACCGCTCTATTCAAAACAGCGCCCTCAAAAATTGCAGCGCTCTTTTCTAACTAAAGGTTCAAATTAAATTCTTTCCTAATCACCAACTAAGGCTAGTATCTCAACTGTGGTAGGCACGAACAGGATTGAACTGTTGACCTCTTGCATGTCAAGCAAGCGCTCTACCACTGAGCTACGTGCCTAGCTTATCCCAGGTACGATAAGGAGGGGGAAATTACCAGTAACCTTCAATAACGTCAATAGCTTGGGGAAATTACAGATCGCTGGTAACGGGGGTGGCGATTTGAGTGATCTAGGGGTAAGTATCCGAATATGAATATGAATCAGGAAAGCTACTTCGCCTCAATTAAGTCCGAACTTGCAAAATGTGTGGTCGGCCAAAGTTACCTAGTCGAGCGGCTGCTCGTGGCCCTGGTTTCGAACGGCCATGTCCTTTTGGAGGGAGTTCCTGGGCTGGCTAAGACCAGGACCCTAACCGCACTAACATCTTGCATCCAAGCCAAGATGAATCGAGTTCAATTTACCCCGGATCTGCTCCCCTCTGATCTTATCGGAACGGAAGTTTTTAGACCACAGAGCGGTGAGTTTGTGATCCGCAAAGGGCCGATCTTTACCAACCTACTTTTGGCAGATGAGATCAATCGAGCACCGGCCAAGGTTCAATCGGCTCTCCTGCAAGCGATGCAAGAACGGCAAGTCACTATTGGTGAGTTAACTTTTACTCTGCCTGACCCATTTCTGGTGTTGGCGACGCAAAACCCGATCGAACAAGAGGGCACTTATCCTTTACCAGAGGCTCAAGTCGATCGCTTCTTGATGAAGATCAAAGTTACCTATCCTGCTTTTGAGGAAGAGGTTGCTATCTTACAACTGCCTTCCTCCGAGGAGAATAGCACCGCCAATGTTAAGACAGTTTTAGACCTAGACACGCTACGTTCCCTTCGCGATGGAGCTAAGCAGATCTTTGTTGATCCTAAGCTCGATCAATATATCGTCCGACTTATTCAGGCCAGCCGCGAGGCTGCTGGATTCGGACTAGAAGGGCTTGTGGAATGGGGCGCTTCGCCGCGCGCAAGTATCGCTCTAAAAAGCTGCGCTAGAAGCTTGGCTTTCATTCGTGGTCGAGATTTTGTAACTCCGGATGAGATTAAAGAGATCGCTCCGGATGTTTTGCGTCATCGGATACTTCCTAGTTTTGAGGCCGAAGCTCGTGGGATCTCGAGTGATAAGATTGTCGATGTGCTTCTGAAAAATATCGCTGTGCCTTAAAAATTGGGCTGGTATGCAACCAAGCAATATTGAACTCCTAGATCCTTCCCTACTCGCCGAGCTTCGACGAATCGAGCTTAAGGCTCGCCGCAACATTGACTCAGATCTGATGGGACGGTACCGCTCAGCTTTTCGAGGAACTGGCCTTATATTTTCCGATCTGCGCGAGTATCAACCAGGAGACGATATTCGTCATATCCATTGGAAGGTCACCGCCCGCACCGGTCGGCCGTTTGTCAAAACGTTCGACGAAGAGAGACAGCTAAATGTGCTTCTTCTGGTAGATATCAGTAGCTCAACTGATGTTGCAGCCAGTCAAAAAATTCCCGGGCGCACCAACCATCAGAAGGCTCTAGAATTTGCCGGCTTGGCTACCACACTCGCATTAATGAACCAAGACGGTATCGGCTTGGCGTTATTTGCCGAAAAAGTCGAGCAATTCATTCCGATCAAACGCAATCGCGCCCAGGGTAAAATCATTCTTAGAAAGCTAATGCAGCCGCATACGCTCACACCAAAAACAAATGTCGCTAACGCCTTAAAATTTGTGAGAGAGAATCAGCGTCGCGGGTCCGTTATTTTTCTGGTTTCAGATTTTATCGAGAGCACCCTGGGCGAGAATTTTGAAGACGAGTTGCGTCTGGTTAGTTTCAAGCATGACCTGATCGCGGTTCGGCTACTAACTCCCATCGAATGGATCAAAAACTGTGGGATTGTGGAATTTAGGGACGCCGAAAGTGGGGAGCATCAGCTCTTAGATACCTCCAGCAAACGATGTATAGAGCGCCTGACTACTCTCCAAAGCGAATCGATCCGGCGGGTACGAGAGCTGTGCAAACGTTCTAAAGTTGATTATATCGAGATTGAAGATAACTCTTTAAAACCCTTAAGCGACCTGATGCTTCAGAGGGCCAAGAGACATTAGGTTCATATGTCACCTACCCCAACGGCCACTCCCTCAATATTCGATATCTCCCCTATTCCGATTTTTCCTTGGGTCCCTGGAATATATTCGTGGCTCACATTAGCATTTGTTATCTTATTGATTCTAATTTTTAGAACCTTGCTTCCGAGGATCAAATTTAAGCCAAAGACAGAAGATGCTTTAAAGCGTGGCTTGCGGGAGCTTGAATTTATCTCCACTAAAGGCGCCATCTCAAGAGATGATATCTATGCCTCAAGCCTAGCAGTAAGGCGGACTCTAAGCGTTTTAGCCAAGAACGAAGAGAGTACACGTGCGCTAACCGAAATGTCTGCAGCAGAAGTGCGAAAACTCGCTGAAATGACCACGATAATCGAGCAACGCGAGCTACTACTAGCGCTGCTTAAGGTGGAGGAGTTAAAATATGCTCCGACCCATTCGCTTTTGTCCAATGAACTGATCACTAAATTATTCACCTGCTTTAAGTCATATGCTGAAAGAATTCAGAGATCGAAAACGGGTTAAGCTAAGATGACATTTGCATATCCATATCTTTTAGCCGCACCCGTAGTGATGCTTGTGCTAGCGCTTTTTGAGCGCTCGCAACGTTTGGCTGTCCCTTGCGCCGATGGAGATTTACTAAAGGCTGTCGCGCCCTCTCTAAAATTACGTTTTCGAAGGCCGATATTATTGAGTCTATTAAGTCTATTTTTGATTTTGCTCTCGATTGCTGCCGCCCGGCCACAGAAAATTACAGTGGTGCAGGATGAATTCGAGGGGCGGGATCTAATGCTCGTTTTGGATGTGTCTGGAAGTATGAAAGAGCGAGATTTCGAACATTCCGGTTCGTACATGAACCGACTTCAGGCGGTAAAGTTGGTTGTCTCTGAGTTCATTCAAAACCGCGTGGGTGATCGCATCGGAGTTGTGGCCTTCGGAACTTCGGCTTTTCTGCAAAGCCCGCTCACTACTGATCACGCGCTATTAGTAGAGTTAGTTAATTTACTGCAAGTCGGAGTCGTCGGCGAAGGCACTGCGATTGGGGATGGGCTAGGGGTAGCATTAAAGCGCCTACGAGAGCTTCCTGGCAACACAAAGGCGATCATCCTTCTAACCGATGGAGCCAACAACTCCGGAACAGTTCTGCCGTTGCAAGCCGCAAAAGTCGCCTCCGACCTAGGAATTAAGATTCATTCGATCGGGATTGGATCTGATCAGGCCACCGCTCCTAGCTTTGGAAGTATATTCATGGGTCGCCCACCCGAGTATGACGAGGAGACTTTGAAGGAAATCTCTAAGTTAAGCTCAGGGGTATATTTTCACGCTACAAGTTTCGAAGGATTGCGAGCGGTCTATGATGAGATAGATAAGCTTGAGCAGCGTGAAGATGTGTCTCCCTCTAAACAGATTGTTGAGGAGCAGTTTTATCCTTTTGCTGCAGGTGCGTTACTTTGCTTTATCGCTTACTGGACACTCGTTAGTTCATTTTTCATGAAGGTACCATAGTGCTTGAGTTTCTAAATTCAAAGGCCTTCGCGTTCTTGCTACTCGCACCAGCATTAGCTTGGTTTCTGTACGTTTGGGAGAAAAAGCGTCTGCTTAGACTGAAACTTCTTAGATCTCCCGGGAGGTTCAATACAAAGCATCTTTGGGTTAAAGCTAGTGTGGCTTTGGCTCTTCTTTTTACAATAACTCGACCTTACTCGGGATTTGAGGATGTTGAGATTCACACCAAGAGCGGAAATACTCTAATTATATTAGACGTAAGTCTAAGTATGATGGCTCGAGATCTACCACCGAGCCGACTTCAGTTTGCACGTTTTAGAATTAAGGACTTACTAGAGCACTTCAGACAGAATCGACCCGGTCAACGAGTCGGTCTGGTACTGTTCGCCGGTGAAAGTTATTTGTATTGCCCTCTTACCGCGGATTATGGAGCGTTCCGATTGTTTTTGGATGCGGTTTCTCCAGATCTGATCTCTTCGCCGGGATCTTTGCTAAATTCCGCAGTTGAACGTGGAGTTAAGGCATTTCAGTCCTCCGTCGGCAGCAAGAACGAGATCTTATTGATCACGGACGGCGAAGACGACGTATTGGATGCCAACGCTGCCATTCAATCTGCCAAGGAAGCTAAGATCCCGATTTATGTGTTAGCTGTTGGATCCTCGGAAGGATCGCCAATCGAGCTGGAGCATGGTCAGTTTGTAAAAAACCGCCAAGGCGAGATCGTTATAAGTAAACTAAACGCTGAATTGCTGCGCCAGATCGCCAACGAAACGGGAGGTCCCTTTCAGATTGCCTCGCTCGATGGCTCTGATCTTGAAAGGCTTTTCCCCAAAGTACAGCTGCAACAGTTCGAACTTCCAGATTCTAATAGAGCACGGCTGGAGCCAGGTTCAACTACAGCAATTATTCGAACTTACCACGAAGTCGGTCCAGCTATCCTTCAGTCTGTGCTTTTTATCCTGCTGCTTCTAACTCTACTAAGACGGAGAGATCTGATTTTTATTTTCCTACTAATTACAGTATCGGCTGCTGGCGCCAAGGCCGAGCTACCGTCGGAATTAGCTTTTGAGGGGCAGAGTCTATATCAGAAAGGAGATTTCGCGGGAGCAGTCGATAAATTTTCTAAAGCGCATCAACTCGATCCAGACAATCTTGATATTTTGGAGTCGTTAGCATCTTCCCACTATAAGCAAGGAAATTATGACCAGGCCCAAAAACTATATGCGGAGTTAGAGGCACGTTCAGAGAGCGGCCGTAAAAGGTTCGAGGCAAGCTACGATCTTGGAAATACCTTTTTTAAGAAAAACGACTTCCAGAAAGCCATACAGCAGTATGAAAAGTCACTGCGGATAAAGCCAAATGATCAGCCGGCAGAACACAACTTACAACTTGCGAGAGAACTTCTAAAACAGCAAGAGGAGCAGAAGCAAAAACAGCAAGAGCAGAAAGAGGACTCAGATCAAAATAAAGAGAA
>CAZJXY010000098.1:0-10091 GCA_964549925.1 uncultured Bdellovibrionales bacterium
GTTGTTCTAACGCCTCCGGAGTATCTCGCCGCTCCGCACTAAATCGAATTTGAACTGAGTAACGCTCCTGCCCCTCGACCGTTGTAGTTAAATTCATACCAGCTACAGCGTCGGAGATCGTATCTTGCACTGCACCAAGTGAGACCCCCAGCCGTCCGATTTTTTCACGGTCAAAATCGATATCTAAATAAAAGCCGCCACCTGTCTTTTCGGCATAGGCACTCACAGTACCTTCGAGCTTTGACACCAAAGTGGCACCCCTTTCCGCCAAATCTCCAAGGATTTTTAGATCCGGTCCGATAAACTTAATTCCAATAGGAGTCTTAACCCCGGTAGAGAGCATATTGATTCTATTTTCGATCGGATATGGCCATGCATTCGCAAGGCCCGGAAACTGCAAGGCCTGATGCAGTCCCTGATGAAATTCCCCCGCATCATCATGCCAGCCGTATTTTAACTCCTCCAAAGTGATCGTCCGCTCCTTTGGCCAGATCAGATTAAAGGGCCATGTCAGAAGCTCCGGCAGAAAACTAAAGAAATGCTGCTCTGATCTCTTTCTCCATTTTGAGCGATCGGTTTCAAGCTGCACGACTGTTTCGATCATAGAAAGTGGGGCAGGATCTGTCGCCGTTTCTGCTCTGCCAATCTTTCCGTGGACCGAGATAACCTCGGGGAAACTTTTAATCAGCTTATCCGTTTGCTGCACTAATTCTCGGCTCTTATTTACACTGATACTTGGATCGGTGGTCGGCATATATAAAAGATCGCCCTCATCCAACGGGGGCATAAACTCTGTGCCAAGTCTAGAATAGGCATATATCGGGGAGATCCCTAGAACTATCATTACCGAAAGTGTGCTCAGCGGATGACGCATGCAAAGATGAAAGAGCGGGTCATATACCCTTACCATCCAGCGATTTAACGCCCCTTCCTCCTCAGCTTTTAACTTTCCACCGATTAAGTAAACCATCAATGCCGGAATCAGGGTAATTCCAAGTATAGCACCTGCTCCGATAGCAAAAGTTTTTGTAAACGCTAATGGTTCAAAGAGTCTTCCGGATTGTTCACCCAGAGAAAATATCGGCAAGAATGAGACGGTGATGACCAAGAGAGAGAAAAATAAACTGGGCCCAACCTCAACCGCAGCCTGCTTAATAATCTTGATTCTCTGCTCTCCGGTGTAAGTTGCATGCTCCATACGTTTATGCGCATTTTCAACCATTACCAAACTAGAATCCACCATCACGCCAATCGCCAACGCCAGTCCACCAAGACTCATAATATTGGCATTCACTCCAAGGATCTGCATTACCACTAGAGAGACCAATAATCCCGCGGGCAGTACAACCAGCGCCACCAACGAACTACGAATTGTACCAAGAAACACGGTACAGATTAGAGCAACGACTATCAGCTCCTCGGTTAAGGCTTGTTTTAGTGTTCCGACAGAACGCTCTATTAGAGCTGAGCGATCGTATGTAGGAATAATGAACACTCCTGGTGGTAAACCTTTTTCAAGATCTCTCAATCTTTCTTTGGCGTCTCCGATGACTTTATAGGCATTCTCGCCAAACCTAGAGATAATAATTCCACCGACAGCTTCTCCCTCGCCGTTAAACTCCCCAATGCCGCGCCGTGGCTCAGCCCCGACACGTACATCGGCTACGTCTCTAAGCAGGATCGGCGTCATTTCATCTGTTCGACCAAGGGAAACCGATTTTAGTGACTCGATACCCTTGATGTATCCCCGACTTCTCACCATGTATTCGCTTTCGCCCAGCTCCAAAACCGAACCGCCGACATCGTTATTTGACTGTTCAATTGCGGCTCGTAGCTGATCAATTGAGAGTCCAAAAGCTGCCAATTTAATCGGATCAACCACCACTTGGTATTGCTTAACAAAGCCACCAATTGAAGCGACTTCCGACACACCGTCGACCGAAGTTAATGGATATCGCAAATACCAATCCTGAAGAGATCTAAGTTGAGAAAGATCGAGCCCAGCGGACTTAAGCTCGCTATTGTCAAGAGGACAAAGGCCAGAATGCTTGAACGCTTTTACAAAATTAAGTTCTGTATTTGCAGGAGCTTTTGTCGGGTCGGCGTACCAATGATCTCCCCCTTTTTCTTGGTAGATTCCCTTGGGATACGCCGCACAATAGTATCCGGGGTAAAGCACATACTGATACACCCATCCGACGCCGGTCGCGTCCGGCCCGAGCTTAGGTTGCACATTTTTGGGGAGACGATCTCTAGCAAAGTTCAGATACTCTAAAACTCTGCTCCGTGCCCAATAAAGATCAGTGTGCTCATCGAACAAAACGTACACAAAAGATGTTTCAAACATCGAAACGCCTCTAACCACCGTGGCTCCTGGCACAGAAAGCATGGCGCTTGTGAGTGGATAGGTAACCTGATCATCAACTACCTCGGGATTCTGACCAGGAAAGTCCGTAACGATTATCACCTGAACATCAGAAAGATCCGGAATAGCATCAAGCCTTAACTGTCGTACGCTTTGAACGCCTAAGGCGCATACAGCCACCGAGACTAAGACAATCAGCAACCGGTTATCTATTGAAAACTCAATTATCTTCTTAACCATAAGTTACACCAAAATGCTTAATGAGCGTGACCGATATGCTGATTAGGAGGTGTTTCTGCAGCGCCTTCTTGATGACTGATAGTAGAATCAGATCCGAATTTTTGTAGCGCCTCGCGCAATCGACTCTCCGAGTCAAGCAGGAACTGCCCACTTAAAACTATCTCCTCTCCGACCTTAACCCCGGAAGAGATCGCCGCGATTCCATCCCTTGAGATCATTGCAACTTTCACCTCACGCGGCTCAAAACGTCCTTCTCCCTTATGCACAAAGATTATTTTACGCTCGCCAGAATCAATCAACGCTTCCCGCGGAACTAAAGGCCACTCCTTTACCGAATCAACTCTGATTTTAATCTCTCCAAACATTCCAGGCTTCAGGCGAAATTCCTTATTGGCTACTGAAACCCGCACCAAGCCTGCTCGACTCGTTGGATCTATATGCGGATGAATGAAAGTAATCGTGCCGACAAATATCTCTCCGGGGTAAGCTTCAAATTGCAGTTTAGTTTCCTTGCCAACCTCTAGTTTCGAAAGATCTTGTTCGTATACTCTAGCGTCAAACCAGAGCTCCGAGTGATCTACTATTCTTAGTACCCGACCTCCCATCTCCATATACCCTCCCTGCACCACATTTTTCTCGACGAGATGTCCGGAGATCGGGCTTAGAATGGAAATAACCCGCTGAGCTTCTTTCGACTTAGAAAGAGTCAAAATCTGACTTGGCTCAAGTCCGAAATTTAAAAGCTTTCGTCCGGCCGGAGATTTTATTGGGTCCTGATTCGATGCAGAGTTAGTTGATGCAAATTCAGCCAGAGCGACACTAAGATCTGGACTATACAGCTCAAAAAGGGGCGAACCCTTTTCGATATACTGTCCAACCGTATCGGCATAAAGCTTTTCGATATACCCTGACACTCGCAACGACACATCATGAATTTTTGGTTCGGCCTCGGCCAGTGATCCATAAGCTTTCACAGTATCAGAGAGTATTCCTTGGGTTACCCGAGCAACCCGAACTCCCATATTCTGCACCATAACCGGATCGATCCGAATGTTAGAATCAGAGGTGAGATCAGATTGCAGCGGTACGAGTTTCATACCGCAGATCGGACAAAGCCCCGGCCCATCACGAATCACCTGTGGATGCATCCCGCAGGTATATAACTGCTTCTTTGGACTCGCCTCCTCAGAGGCGTTTTGACCTCCGACACGTGAATCTGAGCCACAACCCGAGATTTGAAAACTACCCAACAGAATAATCAGAGTAACTAAAACTTGCTTCATAAGATCCCCTCAGGGGAAATAAAGTGGATGCAACACGAGCATTAAAGCCGTACCCGCTGAGCCGCAGGTAAGCTAAAAGGAGATAAAGAAGCTAATCTCAAATTAGGAGGGAGTGCTGCCTGATATAGTATCGGGGCGGCCCGGTCTCGCGTGATAGAAGCTGTTGAACCGATCCCGGACGGGATACTAAATCAGAAAGTCCCAAGAAGGCCGCAAGCTCATTATGGGAAAGCTCTAGCTTCTCACTCGGCTTAGAGGATCCAAAATCAAAATCATTTGGGACAAAAACCTGAGAGCAGCATCCTGCAGCAATTTCTGCCTTGGATTGTTCAGAATCAGGTGAACTTTCAGCTTTAGGCTGGTGGTCACAACAACAACCGGAGATATCACCTTTCATTGGACAGTAAAGCGCCATCGCACCCGAAAACGGGATGCTGATAAGCATACTTAACAGTAATCCTAAGAGGCGCGTACGTTGAGACATAGTTCATTATACCAATGTAGACATTGACGCGCCAGAACACGATCAGACTCTAATTGTTCTGCTCAGTTATAAGCTTGAGCCTACGAAGTTCACTTAAAAGCTTCTTTGGATCAACCGGTTTTATAAGATAGCTCGTACACCCAGCCTCAGCAGCATCAACAAAAGTTTCGGTATTATCTTCCCCTGTTGTCATTACTACCTTGACCCCATCGGCTCCTACAATACCGTTCTCCTCCTCGACTCGCCGAACTTCGTCTAACAGCTCGATTCCATCAAGCCCGGGAAGATTCACATCTAAACAAAGAAGGTCAAACGGATTATCGGTTTGAAAGGCTCGCTCAAACTCCACGAATCCTGCCTCCGCAGAATCAACCACTGTGACATCCCCAAATTGCTCGGTTGCCCGCACCAACACCCGCGCGCACGTGCATTCATCCTCAACTATCAATGTGCGCATTAGAGTTCCTCCTACATCAAGAAAGTCGGCACTTGGGACGAAACTCTAAAGTCCCAATCATGGTGCGAAGCCTCTAATATAACTAGCTATTTATGCCTCGGTGCCTGGTCACAATTGGCAATACAAACATTCTCTTCCTTTACGTCTCCACCGCATGAGAGATAACAGGAGCGGTAATTTTGATCACATCTATCGGTATCGTTGCTACAACTTTCCCCCAAACAGTCATACCACTTCTCTTTCTTTCCTTCCCACTCAAGCTGATTTTGGCATCGCTCCTGCTCGTAACGCGAGCGATCCAAACAGTTATCATATTTTATCTGCTCAAGCTGTAAGCAACTTTGCCTGCCATTCTCGCACTGATAAATACAAGCACGTCCAACCTGGGATTCAGGAGGAATGAAGGAATAACGTGTATCATAGATCGGTCCGCAGGCACTCAAGGACAAAGCAAGAAGAGCAGTTATTTTCGTTTTCATGTCCTCGATCTTTACACCAAACCGATGGCTTGATCTAGATAGATACTCTTTAGGCCGAATTCGGATTTTATGGCGTTAAACTTACTTAAGATTTGAGGATCAGGAGTAGAATTAGCAGACTTCCTTGTAGCCGCGATCATTATGTTCTTGGAAGTATGCTCAGGCTCGATAAATTCAAATACTTTGGTTTGATACCCAAACGCTTCTAAAATCATCGCCCGCAATCCGTCAGTCAGTGCCACGCTTAAATTTTCCTCTAGGATACCATGTTTAAACGCCGGTTTAAGCAGATCAGGTACTACGATTTCGCGCCTTATGAACTTATGACAACAGGGCGCCACCAAAATAATTTTTGCCCCGCTCTTTATGCCTTTTACGATGGCATCGTCAGTTGCGGTATCACAGGCATGCAGCGCTACCACTAAGTCCGGAGTTTCTGCGTGATAGGAGGAGATCTCGCCTGTAACAAAGGACAATCCGCTGAAACCAGAGAGAATTGCCGCATCTCTCCCAAAGGTGACAAGTTCCTCTCGCCTTTCAATCCCTGTAACTCTTGCCTCCAGCCCCCTGGTCTCTCTTAAGTAGTGATAAAGCGAAAACGTAAGGTAATGTTTCCCTGAACCAAAGTCGATCGCATTAAAATTGCCGCTTATCTCTCGCGGCAAAAGCGAGTCAACGATCTCAACAAATTTATTTATCTGGCGAAACTTATCCTGCCAGGAGGCCGCCACCTGACCGGCTTTTGCAATTCCTAAAACGCCCAAAAACTTAGCGTGCGGGTCAATTAAGTAATCCTTGGGGATGTTATGTGCGGGATCTTCGCCGCTACGATACGTGGGCCTTCCCCTTTTCAATCGAGCCACACGCTTTCTTGAAAACTCCAAGAAAAGGTCAAATTCGGTAGAGAATAGTGTCGATGAGAGAAAATCCTTACCAACCAGTGCCCTAATCTCTCGGACAGCCGCGTCGCGAGTATAATTTTTAACTATATCTCTGGTCTTATAATGATAAGTGAAAGACAACATCGGGCCGTCCTTTAATTGAACCTCTCTAATATCGACCCTTGTAAGCTGATCTTCTCCGCGATACTTACCGAGGACCGCACGAACAAATTGGTTCTGCCCCAGGGCCGCGCTAAATTGCTCGCAAAAGCTAGATAATTCGTCTGCCATCTTCCAAAAACACAAATATCGGTGATATTCTTAGCATATCTCCTTTTGCAGCGGAAATCTCATGTATAAAAGCTTCAAAGATTATATCAGCGGAAAGACGTTTCTTGAGTTAGACAAGGACGGCAAGCCGACTAACGTCAAATTGAGAGTTGCCGTAGTGGCACTTCTATGGGAGATGGCCCACGTCGATGGTCATCGCGATCCGAAAGAATACGAGCAGATCGTAACGGCAATTGATCGAGAATTCCACCTAATGGATGAACAAACTGGACATTTAATTATGACCGCCGACTTTCTTCGGCGCGAAAGCGACCAGGTGAACCGCTACATTACCGAGATTAATCAAAGCTACGACCGCGAGCAAAGACTCCATCTTTATGATTTGATCATTCAAGTCGCGCACGCCGACCGGCGTATTACCAAAGAAGAGGAAAGTTTCGCTGAATTTTTGAAATTGAAGTTTGAGCTTTAGTCGTGACAGAGGTATTCGATCCGAGGAATCAAAGCCCTTGGCAATTTCTAGACTATTCGGCCCCTCTTGGGTTCTCCAAGGAGGCATCTCGGCGTTTACTCGGCGCTGTCATCGGTAAGGGGGATTATTCTCCAACCTCCTGGAAAAGCCTAGGGTTACTCCCTAGATCTGCGCATGTTGAACTTGCTGACCTACCGAAACTGAGTTTTGAGTCTGTTTCCATCTCTCAGGTGGATGGTTTTAGGAAATTGCTTTTTCGACTAAATGACGGGTTAGCAATTGAGAGTGTACTCATTCCTTTACACCGTCCCGGCTATGCGACAGTCTGTCTCTCCTCCCAAGTTGGATGCGTGATGGGTTGCGTATTTTGTGCCACCGCGCGGATGGAGAAGCGCAGAAATTTGAAGACCTGGGAGATAGTTGATCAGTTCATTCAGACCCGAGAGTACGCCCGCTCAGTTGGGCTGCGAGTAAGCGGCGCGGTGTTTATGGGGATGGGCGAGCCCTTCTTAAATTATGATAGAGTTATCTCTGCGGCAGAGATTTTATGTTTTCCCGTAACTAACGCCATCAGAAGTAAAGCCATTACTATCAGTACAGTCGGTTTGATTCCGGAAATTCGGCGATTCACCTCCGAAAACCGTCCGTTTAGGCTGTCTATCAGTCTGGGTGCCGCTACTGATGAAAAGCGAGCGAAGTTAGTCCCTGTAGCTTCGCGCTTTAAGATTAAGGATCTGATGTTAGCTGCAAAAGAGTACGCCGAATCAAGGAATGATAGAGTCAATCTGTCATATGTCTGCATCGCTGGGGAAAATGTTTCAGTTGATGACGCCAGAGAGCTGGCAAATATAATCGGGGACACGAAAGTTCGGCTTGATCTGATTGATGTAAATGACAACACCGGACGGTTTACTCCGCCGACTTCGGAGGAGCTAAAAATTTTCCGGGACGCACTTTCCAAGTATCTATGTCAGCCGGTGGTTCGGCGGTACTCAGGAGGCAAGGATATTGATGCGGCTTGCGGAACACTAGCAGCCAAGGCGCCTAAAGCTGCGCTTACGGCCACTCTCGGGGAGTTGGCATAATCCACCAATAGTGCTCAAAGAGAGATCGCGGCTGCTTGGCCAAATCGACCGTCGGATCAATCAGCGGCCTTGGCTTTCTAGCGTTTAAGCTTACGTCACTTTTTACCCTAACTTCCGGATCCTTCATAATGCCCCGCCGCTTCATCTCATCCCGAATAAAATGCGCGTACTCTAAGATAAGATCCGGCTCTGTCTCCATTCGGTGAACTTGATAGCTCTTTAAATGATAGGGATAAGGAAAGGGCATCTTTTGATCAGGCGTTGATGCGTCATTTACTATAAACGCAACTTGGCCAACTTTGCTTCGGAGCATCATTTGCCACGAGAATTTCCCTCCTTCTTCAGTCCAAACCGAGCTTCCCGGATAGTAAAAGTGCCGCAGAGGTAAGGTAAGCTGAAGAATGAAGTAGGCTGAAAGCAGCATTTGCAAAGCCCTACCGGGCATTTCACAGGCCATTTTATCTGATCGACTTTTTATCTTGAAGCGGTTTAGTAATAGCAGCGCTCTAATCCAGTTCGCCGGGAGAAAAATTGGAGTAATCGCCAACATTAGCCAAGGAAAAATCCCGATTCTAAATATCTGGGAGTTGGTTAAGTGAAAGAAGATACAAAAAAACAGAGCCAGCACTCTAGTTTTTGGACGGGATACAAGCGGTATAAACAAGAGATCAAACAAAATTCCGCCGTAACTCATAAAGTAAGCGATCAGCGGTTGATCGAGAGGATATCCGGTTCGTTGAGCCACACCGATAAGCCAAGTTTTGGCCGGCAAAGCGTCAAGCCAGTCCGGATAAAGTTTAACGAGTGAGGCGTAGAAATAAACTATCGCCAACTGCAGTCGAAATATTCGAATGGTCCAACCGGGCACGACACGCGAGTAGAGCTTCTTATTATAGCGCGCATCAAGGGAGAGCATGGCATTAGCCGGTACCAAGGTTAGAAGGAAGCTCAGCAGTAAGATAAGATAAAAGTGGTTTAAGTACTGTGCCTTCTCCAGTAAAAACACATAGGTAAAGCCCAAGAAAAAAACGATCGAAGCGAATCGATAACATAATCCAAATAACATCAGGACGGCCGCTATAGCCATGACCGCAAAGTGATAGTACATCCCATCTCCCGGCCAGGGGCTCACCCAATCAAAGCCGTAGTAAGTGAAGTGGAACTTGGGCTCAATCCAGAGATGATAGATGTGGTTTTTTTTGTATAGCCGCCAAATTTCAATTAACATCGTGGCGGAGAAGGCGATGCGTAGATAGGCCAGGTAAACTGAGTCAAGCGGCTCAGTCATCAACTCAATTAGTCTAGCCTTAAACTTTTGCACCGTTAGAGAATAGCGAAGGAGCTAATCTGCAACAATACTCGATTAATCGTAGGTCGATATCCGAGCGCGAATCTTTTGCTTTAATCCTTCAGTGCAACATACGAGCAAGGAGCGATTACTCTCACTCCATGGCGTGTCTCCAAACAGCGTCGAGGCTACGGCTCCTGCTTCTTTGGCGATTAGCATCCCGGGAAGACAATCCTCAGCAAGAATTGAGGTGCAAATGAAAGCTTCAATGCTTCCCTGAGCCAGTAAGCAAAGTGCGTGCGACGCGCAAAGCAACTGTGGTGCGCAATTTACCCCGTGTTGGTTATCCAGCAAGACTTTCAGTAACTCAGCAATCTCGACTCTCTTATCTTTTCCATGATCAACTACTACGATCGCTTGATTTAGATTCTCTTGGTTTGACGCTGAAAGGCGCTGCCACACATCAGAACCGCGTTCCTTACTCCACGCGCCTTTTCCAAGCTCGGCAATGAAGGTTGCGCCAGTATGAGGAAAGTGAACTACCGCGGTTGTTAGTACCTCACGCTGAAGTAATGCTAACGCGATTGAGTAATTGTCTCCGAGATGACGCGCCCAGGCAATCGTTCCATCTAACGGGTCAAGGATCAGGCGGTTCGATGCGTGAGTCTCTCCCTGTGTTCCCCTCTCTTCTCCATCGATGCGCAGGTCCGGAGAGCGCGTCCGAAGATTCCCAACTATTAGATCTTCTATCTCGGTGTCAACTTTA
>CAZJXY010000099.1:0-10066 GCA_964549925.1 uncultured Bdellovibrionales bacterium
CTCGCGAGCTCCTATGGGTTCTTTCGGATGATGGGTGATGCTCGAGTTGACATGTTCTTCACATTTTGGGTGGTTTTGTCATTGAGTGTGGTTATAAGTGGATTGTTCACGGATCCTACAATTCCTGGGAAGATTGATTTTAAGCTGCCAAGATTAAAAGTCCTGGCTTTCTACCTCTGCCTGGGTTTCGCAGTTTTATCTAAGGGGCCCCTCGGAGTGGTGCTCCCGTGCCTGATAGCACTGGGAACTATACTTCTATTCGTAGGCCGATCAACCCTTCCCCTCGTGTTTTGGAGGCCTATTCTGGGTTGGATTCCATTCGCTTTGATTGTCGGTGGTTATTACTATCTGGCCATACAACATAGCCCGGAACAGGGGGAGAATCTGTTCTTAAAGAGGCAACTATGGTTAGAAAATATAGAGCGCTTGACCGGAGGGGAAATCATCGATCGGAAGCCGTTTTGGTTCTACATTTCTGCATTAGTGCGTCATGCCTTTCCCTGGTCAATTATATTGATCATCATGATCTGGAAGCGTCTCTCCAAGCCGGAGTCTAAGCTTAGCCCCCAAAGGCTATTTTTGAACATTGGAATGACTTGGGTACTTCCCGGGTTGATACTTTTTAGCTTAGCCGCAGGGAAACGGGACTCTTACCTGCTACCGTTACTTCCAGGGGTGGCAATCGGAATAGTGGTGCCTTGTTACTTATGGATTGATCAGATCAAAGCGCTAAAGTCGGGCCGGTGGCTTGAATTTGGGTTGTCACTTTTTTGCTTAAGCGCAATCGTTATTCTTGGCACAGCCTTTTGTTTGGCTAGCTATCTCCCTGATTACAATAGTGACATTATTTCACAGGCACTACTTTGGTTATCTGGGCATAAGATATTAGTTACCGCGTCAACTCTACTGCTTGCGTTTCCTCTGATATCGCTGCTTAATTTTCGACCCTCGGAAGAGCACTACTGGACCCGTTTAGCCGTGCTTTCGATCTCCGTATTGATTTCGCTCTATTCGCTGACAAATGCTGGCTTGGGGATCAAGAGACATCTCAAGTATTTTAGCACTGCAGCTGAGGAGGTTAACCGTATAGTGAGTCCAGAGCAGAAGATTCTTACGAAAAAGCCAAAATATTTGGAGTTTTTTGATCCCCTCTTTTTTTACCTTTCGAGAAAGACTTTAGTGCTTTCACAACAGGAGCGAATTCCAATCAATTATCGAGGATATTTTTTGATGCACTCCCGTGTTTACAATAGATTAAGAATACAACCCGATATTAAGATAATCGCTAGAATCAAACTCAGGTTTAGGCAGTTTGATCGATCTGAGATCGATCGATTGAGAAATGAAGTGATCTTAGCAAAAGCAAGGGTATTAAAACGAAGAAGGGAAGTTTAGGCAGAATTATCTTTTTTGTTCCGGATCCTTATTTGTGCGGTATAGATTCCGAAGTAGTCCAATTCCCACAACGATAATCAGAGTCAACACTGTCGTCGAGACGGCGAGTGGAATCAGTCCGAATCCGACAGCCATACCAACCGAGGCAGTCAGCCACATCAAGGCAGCAGTGGTTAGTCCTGCAACGCCACCGCGAGACTTAAAAATTGCACCAGCGCCCAAGAATCCGATCCCCGGAACAATTTGGGCTGCTATGCGGCTCGGTTCTGCACCTGGAACCCCTAATGCGCTATGAATAGACACCATGCTAAAAATGCAGCTGCCCAGGCAGATTAGGGAAAAGGTTCTAATACCTGGGTCTTTACCGGAAAACTCCCGTTCAAGACCGATAATTAAACCAAGTCCAGCAGCCACTAAAAGGTGGTAACTCTCATCTGTCCAGATTAGCGTCAAAATTTGCATAAGCTATTTATAATATTCAATTCGACTGACTACAATCCCAAAGCCAACTGGCGTCTAGCTTCAAATAAAACGATAGATACAGCGTTACTGAGATTTAAGCTGCGCACATGTTGGCATGTCATGGGGATACGGAGTGTTTGATCGGGATACCTCTCTATAAAATCCTTTCCGAGGCCGCTCACTTCATTACCGAATACCAAGGCGTCGTTAGCTCCAAAAGTTGCCTGGTAGTAAGGTTTACTTCCAAATTTAGAGATCAACCAAAACTGTTGAGGCTGTGCAATTTTAAGATACTCTTCCCAGGAGCTGTGCTTGTGTAAGCAAACCCACGGCCAATAGTCGAGCCCAGCACGTCGAGCAGCTTTTTCCGAAACATCGAATCCAACCCGTCCAACCAAATGAAGCGGGGTCTCGACGGCAGCACAGGTGCGAGCGATTGACCCGGTATTTTGTGGAATCCTTGGTTCTACTAATACGACGTCCATATATTTTAGCCGACTTGAAGCGCACCGCAGTATGAGCTACGTTTCCCCCATGAGTAAAGAGAGCCTCAATGCACGGATTATAAAGCGAGTCGATATAGCTCCGGGTTTATTGATTTTAAGAGTCAAGCCGGATCAGGGGTTTAAGCCATTTTCACCAGGACAATACGTGGCGCTTGGACTCCCAGGCTCGCATCCTAGACCGAGTGAGTATCCTCCCGAACCTTCGCCAGTACCAGCGGATAAGATGATTAAGCGCTCATATTCGATTGGCTCGGCCCCGGATGAGCAGGAGTATCTTGAATTTTACATTGCGATCGTGCCGACTGGGGCATTCACTTCAAGACTCCAACTCCTGGGAGAGGGCGATAAGCTTTGGTGTGCGCCAAAAATTGTGGGGACTTTTGTTACGGAGGATGTACCAGCTGATAAAAATTTGGTCTTGGTTGCGACTGGTACCGGCCTTGCTCCGTTCATATCGATGATAAAGTCAAAGCAAATCTGGACAGCACAGCGAAAGATTTCAATCGTACACGGAGTTCGCTACTCAAGAGATTTTGCCTATCGAGATGAACTAATTGAGCTTGGCAGCTCGAATCAAAGACTTAATTATTTCCCAATCGTCAGTAGAAAAGACGATCAATGGAAAGGTGATTTTGGGTATGTACAATCTCTCTTCGAAAATAAGAAGGTGGCGGCTGACCCATCGAGCGATCACGTTTTCATCTGCGGAAATCCAGCGATGGTGGATGATTTGACGACGCTACTCGCTTCTCGAGGATACACAGAGCATTCCAGAAAATCTCCGGGGACTCTGCACCTGGAGAAATATTGGTAGCGTAAAACGAGTATTAGACCGACTATATTCGAGCTATTTATTCCTCGGTCAATTCAAACAGTTACAAAAATCCGAAATCGTTGTGCTATCGCAGCGAGCAAGCTTACAATTACCAGGTAATTTAACTTTGAAATTTTTGGGAGAATATATGACTGCTCAATCAGGTACTGATAAAGGAAAACCACAAGGCGAGACCAAACCAGGAATGGGTCAAAAGCCACAAACTGGAGGATGCTGCGGTGGTTCCCAAACAACAGCTAAACCAAACAAGCCACAAGGCGGCTGTTGTAACTAACGCGTGGTGTTAGGTCAGAAAAATGGGCTCCGATGTGAGCCCATTTTTTTTGGATGGATCAGTTTTGGTTGATGCTGCTTCACTACTTTTTAAATGATCTGATAACAGCGACCAAGTCATCGAGGTCTGTATCACTTAAACTTGGCTGTGGGGCCATAAGAGCGCTTAACCCAAATGCCATACCGCCTTTCTTAATTACATCTTTCATCTTTGCGTCATCGGTGGAGACTTTAAAAGTACCATCGACAAAGTTTCGCGGCTTCTGATCGGCTGGTAGGGCTGCCCCTATAGGCCCATCACCCTTTCCCTCAGCTCCATGACAGGAGACACAAAGTTTTGTGTAAAGCTCCTTCCCGTGATTTAAATCAGCAGAAGCTGTGGAACTCACGCCCAGAAGAAATAACGCCAATACGATATATCTCATTTTTACCCTCAAAGAATTTAAGCAAAATTTATCCCTCTACCTCGATCGTCCTAACCGTTCACAAGTTAGCAACACTTGATATGCTAAAGCCGCGATTCTGCTAATCAAGTGTTTGCTATCTCAGCCAGATCTGATTGAACCCGCGAATACTTGATCAGCAGGGTCGCAGCCTCAAAAAGACCAAATTGCCACTCGTGGACGGGTACCAATCGAGCCGGTGGATAGTAGTTTTATATGCCCTTAATTAGTGGAGGGAAAGGGCAATATGGGCGGAGCCGCGGTAAGTTCTTGAATATGGCTATGGAGTTCGATACTCTTTCTGACGATAGGGTAGAAAAAGATCTACTCAGGGGAATTTGAAATGTTTGATCAATTATTGGCCCGTATACGTAAGCATACCCGAAAAGAGTGGGTAGGGCTGCTCAATGAAAATTTGACGAATACTCGCATCTGGATCCAGGAAAACGGAGAAAAGGCGGCGCTTTTGGCCCTGGTAGTCGGTGTATTGTTGGTCGCTGTGTTCAAGTTGATATTTACCCTATTGATAGTCGCTATTCTTGTATTTGGTGTTGTTTGGTTTCTTGCCCCAGAGGAGCATGGTTCTCAAGTCAGCTCCTCCCCGGATGGTACAAATGGAGTTGACTCGTCTGGAAATGGTCCGACTCATTAACTTGGCTTATTGATGGCGAAAACGAGGAAGCGCATCCGTCTTCCGGAGCTTTTGCTTACGCGGGGATTAGCTAACGATTTAAAATTAGCCGAGAAGCTCATTCTTGCGGGTTTGGTCCGTGTCGATGGATCTTGTATCGATAAAATTGGAACACAGGTGAGCGTTGATGCAGAGATTGAAATAAGTTCGCTTGACAAATACGTCAGTCGAGGCGGTGAAAAATTGGAGGCCGCACTAGAGCATTTCAAGATTGATATCCGCGGTATGGTTGCAATTGATATCGGATCTTCCACCGGTGGATTCACGGATTGCATGTTACAGCGTGGAGTCAAAAAAGTTTACGCTGTTGATGTTGGAACAAACCAGCTCGATTGGAAGATTAGAAAAGATCCACGGGTCTTAGTGCTGGAGCAGACAAACGCTCGTTATGTAGAAAATCTGACAGGCAAGAACCTTTCCCCGCCTCCACAGTTTGCGACTGTGGATGTAAGCTTTATTTCTGCTACGGAGATAGTCGAGGCGTTGACTACGCTTCTGCCTGAGTCGGCCGGATGTCTGGTTCTGGTTAAACCGCACTTTGAACTTGAGAGAGAGGAGGTAGATCAGGGCGGTGTCGTTACCTCGGAGGAATCGCGCTTAAAGGCGTGTGCCAAGGTGTCGGCCGCGTTTGCCTCCCGTGGCTGGCGAATATCAGAGCCCTTTAAATCTCCGCTTCGTGGAAATAGGGGGGGGAATGTTGAGTATTTCCTGTATTGCGAGCGGGGTAATTTTTAGCGCTTTGAATACCCATTCTAGTGAAACTACTTACAATCACTCTATAAATTACTTGCATCATAAGTGGTAGAGCTTGATCTGTAGCGCTAATGGATTGCTGACGATAAAATAGGTGTAAGGGCTTAGTATTTAGCGGATATGGACGTATTAGGACCATACTTGGGAGTTGCCGGTTCGTTAGATTCTGCCGGCTTAGTGTGGCGCCCGGAAATCGGGGATGAAATATCACCGCGCGTCGAACTTGGGAACGTTTCGATACTGGTAGACCCCGACGGGATGTCAGTGAAAGAGCTAAGGCAGACGTACCTTTGGCTCCCAACGATTGAGCAACTAATTCAACAATTCGAAGTTAGACAGGCGATAATCTTTCACGCCGGGCTTGAACTAGGAGATAGTAGTCTGGTTTATAAGACTGTAGTCCAAACAAGGATCGGCAATATAGAATCGAGCGGCGAATCAATGCGAGTTTCCCTGGGACTTGCGCTGTTTGACTTGCTACAACGCAGCTCCCCAGAGAAAATGCATTAAAATCTTTAATCAGTTAAACATCCTGATTACAGGTGCTCTGTATCGGGACGATTGTGCCCAAGAGGTCAAGCACCTGCTGATGGATCTTTGATGCGCGCTTTAAGAACTTGGTGTTCTTCTTTAAGGTTCTAGCATCCGCATTCTTATTCGACTTAACGTTCTTGTTAAGCGATCCAGCGATTTCCAGCAACCTATCAGCATTCTGACCATGGCTCTCTAAAGAAGGAGTATTGTCGATTGACACGCAAAGCAGCTCATTAGAGCAGCTTGTCGCGATCGTCGGAACGCTCCAGATAATCTCCCAGTTAGCCAAAGCTAGAGCGGAGGATTCTTCTAGAAGCGATTTGCCCGAGCTGGCTTTACCAGTTAACTTCTTCAACAGCTGGCCAATTCTGCGGTTAACCAAATCTTGCTCAGCACCTAAGCCGTCAATTGCAAGCTGTGTGGCGAATTGGTCTGTAATTACACAACCAAAGTCGCAGCTTGTAGCCGAAACTTCAGTGTTACACGAAGTCTGCCGGTTCTCTGCATCCGTAATGTTTAACGTTACAGTACATGAAACCTGAGAATTACTTACACTCTCAGGGATAGTAAGTGACGCATTCGCTCCGTCCTGAGTTAGATTCGAGGCGTTGTTGCAGTTCACTGACCAGTTATAGATCACCGGTTCAAATCCCCCCGACACAGTTGCGCTAAGAGCAAAGCTGTTCTGCTCAGCCACACACTGGCTTGTGAACCCAATTGAGCAGCTCAAATCCGGCTCATTGTTACACTGGGCATCGCAGCCATCGCCGCCAAGTAGGTTGCCGTCGTCACACTGTTCGCTCGACTGTGTTATGCCGTCTCCGCAAAATTCGGATTGGCAGGTCGCGCTACAACCATCGTTGCTCTCGGTGTCTCCATCGTCACAAGTTTCACCAACTTGTATTATTTCATCACCGCAGCTTTCAGTGCGACAGTCCGCGCTACAGCCATCATTGCTTTCGGTGTTTCCATCGTCGCATTGCTCAATGGTTTGCTGAGTGCCATCGCCGCAGTATTCGAGCGCACAATCGAAGTTACAGCCGTCGTTGCTCTCAGTGTTTCCGTCGTCACATTGCTCGCCGGACTGCTGGGTTCCGTCTCCGCAGAACTCAGCTACGCACTGGGAGTTACAGCCATCGTTGTTCGCGGTATTTCCGTCGTCGCATTGCTCATTTGACTGCTGAACGCCATCGCCGCAGGACTCAACTACACACTGGGAGTTACAGCCGTCGTTATTGGAAGTATTTCCGTCGTCGCATTGTTCATTTGATTGCTGAACACCGTCGCCGCAAAACTCATTTTGGCACTGGGAGTTACAGCCGTCGTTATTAGCGGTGTTTCCGTCATCGCACTGCTCGCTGGATTGCTGCACGCCATCACCGCACGACTCTAAGACGCAAGACGAGTTACATCCATCATTATTAGTTGAGTTGCCGTCATCGCATTGTTCGTTAGATTGTTGGGTGCCATCTCCGCAGTACTCAATCACGCAGGATGAGTTACAGCCGTCGCTATTAGTGGTGTTTCCATCATCGCACTGCTCGCTTGACTGTTGAACTCCGTCACCGCAGAACTCGCTTTCGCAGGTGGCGTTACAGCCGTCGTCATTAGTGTTGTTGCCGTCGTCGCATTGCTCGTTTGACTGTTGTACTCCGTCACCGCAGTACTCTGTTTCGCAAGTGGCGTTACACCCGTCGTTATTAGTGTTGTTGCCGTCGTCGCATTGCTCGTTTGACTGTTGAACCCCGTCACCGCAGTACTCTGTTTCGCAAGTCGCATTACAGCCGTCATCGTTGGTGTTGTTGCCGTCGTCGCATTGCTCATTCGACTGTTGTACTCCATCGCCGCAGTACTCAGTTTCACAGCTGGAGTTACAGCCATCGTTATTGGCGGTATTGCCATCATCGCACTGCTCATTCGATTGCACGATCGCATCCCCGCAAACCTCGATCTGACAGGTTGAGCCGCAGCCGTCGTTATCGATGTTATTCCTATCATCGCACTGCTCGCCAGTCTGTATGGTACCGTCGCCGCAGAACTCGGTTAAACAGTTAGCGCTGCAGCCGTCGTCGTCTGCATTATTGCCGTCGTCGCACTGCTCACCGTTATTGGTAGTGCCATCGCCGCAGTAATTCGCCTCGCAGCTGTTATTGCATGAATCTAAGTCGTCAGTGTTGCCGTCGTCGCACTGCTCACTGTTATTCGCGACTCCATCGCCGCAATAGTTGGTTTGGCAGCTATTATTGCATGAATCTAACTCGTCAGTGTTGCCGTCGTCACACTGCTCGCCGTTATTCGCGACTCCATCGCCGCAATAGTTGGTCTGGCAGCTATTGTTGCAACCGTCTAAGGCGTTCGTATTGCCGTCGTCACATTGCTCGCCGTTATTCGCGACTCCATCGCCGCAATAGTTGGTTTGGCAACTATTGTTGCAAGCGTCTAAGGGGTCGGTGTTGCCGTCATCACATTGCTCACCATTGTTGGTAACGCTGTCGCCGCAGTAGTTAGTGATACAGCTGTTGTTGCAGGCATCGGTATCAATCTGATTTCCGTCATCGCACTGCTCACCATTATTTACCTGACCATCGCCACAGGTATTTAGTGTGCAGCTGTTGTTACAGGCGTCGTTGTTGTTAGTGTTTCCGTCATCGCATAGCTCGCCGTTGTTGGTAACGCCGTCGCCGCAGTAGTTGGTTACACACTGGTTATTACAACCGTCAGTATTGTTAGTATTGCCGTCGTCGCACTGTTCACCGTTATTGGTAATGCCGTCGCCGCAGTAATTGGTTACGCATTGGTTGTTACAAGCGTCAGTGTTGTTGGTGTTAGCATCATCGCACTGCTCGCCGTTATTAACTACGCCATCGCCGCAGTAATTAGTAACGCATTGGTTATTACAAGCATCGGTATTGTTAATATTGCCGTCGTCGCATTGCTCGCCATTGTTATTAGCGATGCCATCCCCGCAATACTCAGTGACGCAACTGGAATCACAACCATCGCCACTGGTGGTATTGCCATCATCGCACTGTTCGCTGCTATCGACATTGCCGTCTCCACAAGCTGGAACTGCGATCTCGTTTCCGCTGAAATTTATGGTTTTATCGCCAGTTCCGGCGATTCTTACCTGGAAGGTGCCGTTTATATTGGAAGCACTTCTTCCGCTAGGTACCGTGGCATCAGGGCTTCCGCTTGGAAGGGAGAGTCCCGGCGCCGAAAGTCGCGTACCAAAAGCAAAAAATACGGGATCGTTGGTATTGATCGTCGTGAACTCAATGCGCAACTGCAGGTATTCGTCATCACATACTCCTCCGCCAAGAACTGGAGCACTCACGCTTACAAGATTGGCGTTTACAGCACGCACATCACCGAGGGAAGAATTAAAAGCGTGCGTGGCGCCGTCTGGCATAGCCAATCCAGGGTAACTCTGATCCCATGGATCAAACTCAGTAAAGGCGTAATAATTGTTCCCCATCTGCAGTTGAACGACCTGTGCACAGAAGTCAAACTGCTGCGCGCTGGCGACAGTGGTGTTGATTTCAACCACGACAACTGCCGTGTCGCCCTCAGTGTATCCCATTGGGTGACCATTCTCGTACTGGTCATCTGCAGGATCCCAAACGTGCGGCTGGATATCGCCGCTATTTACGAACGGTGCAGCGAAAGCTAGCCCGCCCGATAAAAGAATAAAGATTGAAAGGAAAGCAAAGAAATTTACTAGACGAATACAGCTACCCTTACTCTTCATGATATCGCTTCTCCCGCTCTATACATTTATGCAGATTGCACTTTTACGACTCACCTTCTCGTCGAAAGTACCCTCCGACAATTACGTGAATGTGCAAAACGCTCAGTGCTTCTTTATGCAAAACCGTGCTGAGACAACTGCTAGAACAAAAATGATGTGTTGAAATTGTGCTAAAGAAGTTACAAAGCCCCAGCTGCAAAGTAGTTAACTTGAACTACCCACCTCTGAACCTTTTCGCGCAGGGCACTTATATAGGAGCTGGCTATCTTAGTCAAACATCAATAGATTGATAACCTCTCAATATTGCTTGAGTTGTTATGGGACAGGGGAGATTAGAGGGCGATTTATATAGGCTGCTATGAGCACTCAAGAGCAAATTGAGGTTTTACTGCTGCTCGGTGAAAAAAGCAAAAAGGGAAGCGCTAA
>CAZJXY010000100.1:0-9989 GCA_964549925.1 uncultured Bdellovibrionales bacterium
GGAGCAGTTTCGACAAAAAATTTATGAGGACACTGGCCTAATATTACTTCGTCCCTCATTTTCGAGAGGACGGGAAGATAGGCAAGGGTTTAAGGTGCTCGTGCGCGGAATTGCGGAGCCTTACTTAGAAGTAGATCAAAGTGCGGATTTATCCACTCAGATCCTCAATGCCTTAGAGCGGACTGTGTACAAACATCGCGCCAGGCTAATAGACGATGTTTTGACGCGACGGCTGCTCGATAATTTTGACCAAGAGTCGCCAGAGTTAGTCTCTGCTGTCATCCCAGCGATGATCTCAGTAACCCAACTTACAGAAATCTTGCGGCAACTGGCTGCAGAAGAGATCACACTACGCCACTTTGGCCAGATTCTCCAGGCAATCGCCGAAGGAGTGCCTCGCGTGGGAGCAAATCCACGACGGCTGATTGAAGAGGTCAGACGTTCTTTGGCGCCGGTAATCTCTAGTCAATATTCCGACCAAGACAACAATATACGCGGTTATTCGATAGATCCGCGGATCGAGCTAGCATTCATGCAGGGAGAGGCAGAGTCAAAACAGATCGATCCGCGGCTCGTCAACTCGATTGCAGAGCAGTTAAAAAGTCAAAAGCTTCTCAGTGGTGAAGTGATCGTAATTTGCGGATTAGGGAGGAGGCTTCTCAAGGAATCGTTGCTACTCCACAACATTAGAATTCCAATACTCGCACATGATGAGATCTCAGAGGACTTTAATTTGGTGCAGGTGGGGCTGATCTCTTTAAATCGAGAAGATCAAAGTCGAATAGCATTAAGTATGGCGGCATGAGGTATTAATTATGAGCTTTCGTAAAATTTTGTTGATCGTAATTACGCTTACTTTTGCCGGATGCTTGGTGACTGAGCCACCAAGCATGGATGCGATTCATCGAGCCAGAGAGTTAGTTGATCAAGGCGTGATTTATCTTGAGCTCGGGGAGCTAGAGCGCGCTGAGGCGACATTTAGAGTTGCCTTTGAAGTTGCAGAAATTCCACAAAGCCTAGATGGTCTCGGGTGCGTAGCGTTTCTTCGGGGGGATTTTGAAAGCGCGGAAAAGCTCTTTAATCAGGCTTATGCCTTGGATCCCGCGTATACTTATGTTCTCGGAAATCTGGCTCTACTCTATGAGCAGCAAGGCGCAGCTGAGAAATCCCTGGCACTTTACCAGAGAGCGATTGAACTAAATCCCGCCAACTTCCAATTCAGAAACAATTTCGGAGTCTTTCTAAAGCAAAAGCTGGATTATCCGAATCTTTCGGTGTCTGAGCTAAGAAAGGGTGCAGCGCTTAGCCCGGATCCATTAATTGAATACAATCTAAAGCAGTTGGGGGTAAATTTGGAAAATTAATCTGATGGAAAGTTTAAGTTAGATTCGATAGGATTTATTAAGTTATGGTTGAAAAGAAAGTAAAAAAAATAGTTGAGCTTGATCCAAAGAAGAGAGGGCTTAAAGTCCCCAAGCTAGATCAGACCAAGAAGCAAGATTCGCTTCCAAACGATTACCATGAGATCTTAGAGCTTTGGGGTGATGAAGCGAAAGAGTTATTGACTCGGAAATTTGCCACGATTGAAGAGGCCTTAAACGAATTTGTCGGTTTAATGCTAAAACGACATGAGTTAACACCGACTGAAAAAGAGCATGAAAGGAAGCATTTGCTTGAGACTCTGGGCACGGATGAAGCATTCAAACAAGAACTTAGAGGCATCCTTAAATTCTAAAGACAGCCTAACTACTCGATGGAACTAAAGTTCACTCCATTTCTTTCTTTGCCTGCCTTTCGTGCTATAATGCGGGCGTATTCACTTGAGCTAATTGAGATTTCTTAGGAGTAAGTTGTGAGAGAAGTCAAAGGCGATGTCGACCCTAACCTTATACCCACAGTGCAACCTAGCGAGGCGGATCTGAAGCAATCTGAATTATTATACTCCGGGCCGGGGATCTGTATGTGGAAAGATCCGGTTAAGGGTTGGGAATTTGCAACTCCGACGGTTGAAAAGGATTTTGGCGGTATCTTTGCGCTTGCGATCGGTCAGGGAAATAAGATCGTAATCAAGATCGAACACGACCCAATCACCAGTGCTGATATCGTAAAGCTACCGGGAAACGAGGATCTCTTAAGAGAGAGCGGGATGGAGTTAATTCCATCGGTACAGACTCCTGCGTCATCTGGGTTAACCTCTGAACACAATAAGTTAGATTTTTGCAGTGTAAAAATAACTGACCGGACCCTTAAAGCCGGAATGGAGTTAGTCGGGATCGCGGAACTCCCAAAAAGGCTCTCTGAGCTCACCTCAAATGGCGCTCTGATTGATCCGGCCCTTCCGGCTGCGGTGGCTTGGTACGCTCTAAATAGGCCAGAAGTGTTTGCTTCGTCCGCGCTTGAGACTCTCTCACTCTCTGGAGAAGCCAGAGACTTAGCTTTTTCGGTGGCAAGCAGAGATAGATCGCAAGACAAAATAGATTTTAGTACGAAATTTCTTCTGGTCAGGAGTGCCTCTGGAGAAGGTGGCGCCCAAGTTCAATACGCAGCGCGACCATCGAATGTGCTTGGAGCAGTTATAGCTCCTGCTCTGGTGGAAGACAAAAATGGTGAGAGATTTTTAGTCCTTGCAAAGCAGTACCGACCTCCCGTTGGAGCTGAAGTGTACGCACATACTGCCGGACTGATCGGCGATAAAGATAAGAGTGATGGCAGTATCGATATTGCCAAGGCCACTGAAAAGGTTCGTGCAACAGTTAAAGCTGAACTTTCGGAGGAGGTCGGTGCAGTCTCATTATCAGATGAGCTATCTCTTGCTTTTGTGGGGGTGTCGGCACCTGGACTGTCGAATGAGTTACACTTTTTTACTCCGGTTAAGGTAAGATTAGATGGAGTTGGAGGGGGAGCGGCAAATGAAGGGGAAGAGATTGACCGAGTATTGCTACCTTTTAACCGCCAATCGATCTTAGATTTCGTGAATTCAAATACTCTGCCGAAGGATGGCAGTCAGCCGAGAACTGTAAGGGTCGAGACGTCTTTTCTGGCGGGGGTTTTTTGTTTGTTGCCGGAGTTGCTGCAGTCTAAATAGGAAGGGGCGGTTGATAGATCGATATCGTGGTAACTGCTGGAGTATTTTTTTAGTTCCGATTAGAATTTATTGGAACTGATAGATTTTATTTACTTATTGGCCTAGAAAGGAGTTTACCGTTTTTGATATGGTCTGACCAAGTCCTGTAGACATGATATCTTCACAATTCTTAAAGGCATCTCGGTAAACATTGACTATTCGGTGTGCAGTGCTTGTCTCGTCAAACGTAACCCTCAAACGAATTACAATAGGTATTAATTCTCCTGATTCCATCCCTGCAACAAGTTCAGGCCTTTGAGAACTGTAGTTTCCGATGTATTTAATCACGCCATCCTTATCTACGACCATATTGACAGCAGAAGATTGCGGACCCGCATTCCCACCGATAGACTCTCCATGCAAAGCGTCAATAAAGTCGTCCTTCAGATCCAGTAGTGCATATCGCTTCAGATTCAATAGCTTCGGCTTTATCCAAGTTTTCTAGCAACTTTTCAAAATATTCACCGAACACTAGTTGAAGACAAGAGAGTTTTAACCGCAGAGCTCAACGTTCTCTTGCAAAGATAAGTCAAATCATCTAGAATTATTGTATATACGTTTATTATGTTCACATGGGACATTCGCAAGGCGCTGACAAACCTTGAGAAACATGGGGTTTCATTTGATGAAGCTGCTTCAGTGTTCGATGATCCCGTTGGACTTGAAGTCGAAGATGCAAGACATTCTATCAAAGAGCAGCGCTACATTCGGGTAGCTAAATCTTCGACAAAACGAGTTTTAACTGTAGTTTACACGTTTAGGAGAACCGACCGTGGCAAAGAAACGATCAGGCTCATCAGTGCAAGGTTCGCGTCGCGTAAGGAAAGAGCTGCGTATCGCGGACAGTGAGATCGATTTTAGTGACATACCGGAATTATCCCAAGAGCAGCTCACCAAAGCACGCCGGGTCGGACGGCCAAAGAGCGATAATCCTAAAAAATTAGTTGCGTTAAGAATCTCCCCAAAACTCTTATCGGATCTGCGGAAGCTCGCAAAACGTCGCCACCGTCCTTATCAATCTCTTTTGCATGATTTGCTGGAAAGGGCGGTTAAGGATGCGGCTTGAAGCCAAGACCGTCCGTCCTACCATGACAAAGATACCGACATCCATGTTAGCAAAGAGCCGCTCAATTAATTTTGACTTACCAACTCCCCGCGCGCCAAACAAAAAAACTATTTGTTTTCAGAATATTAATTTGTCGAGCAATCATACTTTGAAATTGCACGCCGAATTCAAAGTGTTGTACATTATTATGATAACTATCTGTAACGTATAAGCTTTGCAGCTATACCTGTCCTCTACGCCGCTACGGTGGTGACCACGAATGACAGATAAATCCTACTTGGTGCCTACTTCCAATTTTCGCTACACTTTAGTGGCATGGCCCACCCTCTAATCCTCACGGTAGTGCTTCTTATCTGCTCTAATGTGTTTATGACCTTTGCCTGGTACGGCCATCTTAAAGGGTTAGCGGATAAACCTTGGATAATCGCCGCGCTAATTAGCTGGGGCATCGCGCTATTCGAATACCTGCTTCAAGTCCCGGCGAATCGGATTGGCGCCACACAATATTCCGTATCGCAGCTAAAAATTGTTCAGGAAGTTATTACGCTTTTGGTATTTATCCCTTTTAGCATCTACTTTTTAGGCCAGCCGATAAAGCGAGACTTTCTATTAGCTGGAATATGTATGCTTGGCGCGGTCTACTTCGTCTTCAGAAAGTAAGGCTAATAGCGACGATTAACTTGATCCGAGCACTAGCCATGCTATGCTCTTTACCCATCCCAATTAGTTAAAAAGAGAGGAGAAGCCTGTGGGTACTAAAACGTCAGCCTTTTTTCACCTGATCTTGTCACTTGCTTTGCTTTTCACTCCTTCCTTTTCGTTCGCCCAGGTAAAGCTAAAAAAGACTCGCACTTATACAGTTAATTGCTCGGCAACAAACTTTCAGCAGCTATGTGATGTTAGCCAACTTGTTGCTTTAAACATCAAGGGGAAAAGTGCAAAGGTCAGCGTAAAGTACACACCGTCAGAGTTAGCCTGCAGTTCAGTGAGAGTACATCTTAGTCGTGATGGTCAAGAGGTCGCACTGTCGACGTTCACCGAATTTGGCGTGTCCAGCCCATCACCCGTTAAGATGAAGCTTGGAAAGCTTGCACCCGGGAAGTATCTGCTTGGATTCCAGGCGGAGGGAACACTCGGCGGATGTAACAGCGGGTATTTGGGTAGCTGGGGTGGTAAGTTTAAGTTTACCGCTACGGAGGCTGGCTCTGGTGGAAGCAAACCAATTGCGGGTTTAATCGTTCCGCTTGGCACTCCTAAGCTTAGTTTCAATTTTTAGGGCTGAATCAGCGTCTTTATAATTTGGGCAATAGACTCTCTTTGGAGATCTTGCACTGAGAAGCTAAACTTCTTTAACCCACCGCTTCGCTCTCCACGAAAAAGCACTGCGGCGCCTCGCAACTCATCGTTACTGTATACCCCATAGTACTCCGATTTAACCTTTTCCACCGCGTCATCTGGAGGAGTTACTTTTGGTAATAATTTCTCAACCGCCACCAGATCGCTCCTCTGCGTTAGTAATCTTACCTCCGCCTGCTGCCGCACTTTCGCAAGAGTCTGCGGCATGCCTTTTAAAACTTGATTTAAATCCTCAATAACTCGTGTGATTTCAGAGACTGATACAGAGCGTAAGGCCTTAGTGAATATTTCGTCAGCTTTATCTTTGTAACGTCGAAGAAGCTCCCGCCCTTGGGATGTGAAATAAAGGTCAAAGCTTCGCTTATCCTCTTTGGATTGCTCTTTCTTTACGACTCCTCGATCCTTAAAACCATCGATGGTCCGAGAGACAGTACTCATATCGAATGGCAGAATTTTATCTAAGTCAGAGATCATCACACTCGAATCCTTGGCCTCCTCCAGCGCGTAGAGCACCTGAATTTGAGTTAAATTAAGCCCCACCCCAAGCATGTTCTCGGTATGAACTCCAAGGCTCCAACTCACACGGGAAAGTGCCTGATCGACGGGATGCGCAGATTTGCTCTGTAGAAATTTTGGTCCTTCTAAGTTATCCGCCAGTTGGTTTAGCAGATCGGCTAAACGACGCCTTGCTCCACTATCCATAGGAGCAAGCGCTGTCTCCATGATATCAGCCATCGATCGCTCTGTTTCGGTGAGGGTCTCCTTACCACGTGGTGTGAGATTCAATTTCTTGCTGCGTCTATCCTCCTCCGGGACATAGGCTTTGATCAGCCCCTGCTCCTCCATCCCTACGACAATTCTAGAAACCCAGCTTCGCTCCAGTTTTAATTGTTCGGCAATCTCCTTAACGTTAAGTTCGTCCCCGGAGCTTAAGAGATAGAGGATTGCCATTGCCGCATAGCTCACATGCCCGGCCGCTTCTGATTCGCCAACCCCGCGAGAGAGTGCCTCAAAACGCCGCTTTCGTTGGAAGTGTAAAAGGATGTCGTGGAATTCAAGATAGGGGCTTTGCTTGGTTGGCATCTGTTCCCTTAAAGCTAGTGAAAAGCAGGTAGAGTTCCGGTTTCATTACTATACAATTTATTTGCACTTAGCAACATTTTTAGCTATCTTGCGCCCGGGCTGCGGTAGCAGTTTATGATTCAAGTCCTCATTGAAAAACGGATTAGTGATAATCGCTGGATAATCGCTCTGTGCATCTTTCTATTAGCGGCTGCTTTGCGCACCTATGGATTGAGAGAGCGGCCTGTTTTTAATGACGAGCCGCTATGGTTTGAGCGCAGTCAAAAAGTCATCGCCCAACTAAAAACCGATCCGCTCAATGCTACTACTCACCTACCTCATCCCGGCATCGGTGCTGTAATGCTAATGGTTACAGGGGAAGTACTCGCCAACTCTATTAACAGCCACCGAGATATTGATCCCAACGATCCTGGGTACCTCCATCCGTTCGACGCTGCTACGATGGTAATTGCAATTGCCGCCTCCCTTCTCGGTCCGATTATATTTATTGGAACTCTTCCATTTTTCTCGGCTCTACAAGCTCTTTTGATTGCTCTTATCGTTTCACTTGAGCCGCTACATTTAGGCGCCTCTCGGATGCTGCATATCGACGCGATGCTCTCCGTATACTTATGGCTTGCGGTGCTAAGTTATGTGTACGCCGTGGAATACGGAAAGCCTAGGTGGAAGATTCTTGCGGGTCTAGCTTGGGGACTTGCTCTCTCAATCAAACCTAATGCCGCATTTGTATTGCCAGCCTTAATACTCTACCGAATGGCGCGGTACTACATATCGCGGAAGGCCCCATACGGCGAGCGGGGAGTATTAAATTGGAGCGATTTGGGAGTAGTGGTGCTCGGGCAATTTCTCTTTACTCTTCTGTACACACGCTTATGGCATCACCATGTCGAGTACGTAACTCGAATGAAACTCCGCTGCCCTCTTGCTGGAGAGATTTTCAGATTAGGCATGTTTTTACAGACTCATCCGTTCGCTGTGAGCCTGAGTGCCATAATTCTACTTTTCGTTGCTTGGTGGTCGCATAAAGGAAAAAGCGCCCTCCCCCGCCTCTATCATCTTCAATGGTGTTGTATATGCGCTGCTGTCTTTATCTCTACTTTGAGTCTAGTGCCTCAGGTTTACGAAGATATGACGCGCTACTGGGGCTGGGCCGCAGGACTAAGCGAGGTACAAAGTACGAGCTTTGGAACTAACATCAAGTTGCCGTTTGAAGAGTGGGCATATCCTAAATTTATCTTACAATCGGTGCCAGACGGGTTACTGCTAATGTTGCCTTTTGCGCTGTATTTGATCTTCAAATCGTGGCGCACACTTGATCCAAAGACCAAGGGAATTTATCTGTTGCTTCTGTTAATCCCCCCAATTTGGATTGGAATATTGTCGGTGTCATCGAAGCGAAGCGTGCGTTACATCATCCCGCTTATGCCTATAATCTGTACCTTGGCTGTTACAGGGGCAGCAGCCGTAGCTTCTTACGTTCAATGCTTGTCGAAAAGATTGCCGTTGTCGCGAGTAGCACAGATACTCTTGTTACTCAGCATCGCCGTGCAAATTCCGTTGGACTATCCCTTTTTCCTACTACACCGAAACTTTTTATCTGGAGGCTTTAGAGCTACTGTTAGAAGCGGTCACAATGAGGCCTTCGGGTCTTACGCCTTGCCAGCAGTAATTGAGCCGATCGTCGGATTGGTGGGAAATGACTCTCCGACTACTATTCATGTAGAGGGTAATCCCCAAGTGTGGAATAACGTTATTTCTAGAGTATTTTATCCGCTTCGTCGCAAGGTGGTTTTTGGAGACATTCCGCTTAAATCTACAGACTTTATTATAAATAAACTTACAAGCGATCCCCAAAAAGATCTATTACGGATTGAACCTGAGCTCTCCGGGAGAGTGATCTTCGAGTACAACCATCGTGGTTTGACTTTATTCTCGGTAATTGATTCTCGAGGAGTATCTCCTCAACATTAGCAAAGTTGTGGCGCGAGATGTGGAGCGGACTGATTTTCAGTTATCTGCCCGTCTTTAGGTCTGCTACGACTTGATCTCGAATACCTTCAGGTACAGCAAGCCAACGGCGTTCCGTGCCACGTTCGTTCTTTAGCGCCGCAAAAATGGAGGAGATCTCCTCAACTTTTTGCACGGTACCATCTTCGGCTACAACTTTTATGAAATTTTCAAAATCGTGCCGAGTTACGTTCTTAGTGGCAATTTCAAATGAATAGTAGCGCGGATCAAGAGAAGCCTGAGCTAGATGCGCGGAGGTTAACGCTTTAGTTGCCTCCCCGGATCCATTGTCCAACAGGCGCAAGGTCTTAAATAGATCTCGATCCTTAATGCGGCGAGCTAGATCCGATAGTATTAGGTCACTTGATTCCCGCCAGGCGTCGATATGATACCAAACTCGATGCTCTTGCATATTGTAAATTGTCTCTAAATCGAGATCAGTCGGATCGCGCACCTCAAGCATGGCGCGCATATGGCCATCGCAAAAATTTAATTTGTCTGCTCCTAACTCTCTGGCCCGTTCGAAAAGTTTTACGTACATGCCGTCAGCTACCAATGCAGGTCTATGCTGATAAACCTCCGCGTAAAGATTCTTCCGAGCGAAATAAAAGTGTTCAAGATCACGTAGTCCCTGCTCTGCAATCCCTAGATGGCCGTCAGGAGTAATTCTAAGAGAGTGTAAGAGACGATGTGGATTGTAATTTCCAAAATTTACCCCGGTTAAGATTGTATCGTTAAAAACCCAGTGACCGCGATCTATGTTCCAGCCCCCACCGGAGATAAGCTCGCAGGTCCAAGGCGGAGGATCTCCATCGACAGGTTTTTCAGTTAAGATCTTTGCCACAAGGACCGGTAAGTCTGGATCGTAACGCTCAAGGATGCTCCTAATCTCAAGATCTTCTAGTGTCACCCTGATACCAAAGGTTTCATGCGGATCTTTCTGCCCACCGAAGAAGACCTTTGCGGCTAAATGCGAGCCGGGCGCCATCTGACCGATATCATGAAAAAGTGCTGCCACAGCAACAGCCGGTTTAAATTTGGCGATATGGTCTCGAATCTCAGGTGTTGCATGATCTTGCATAGCATCCATGGCTTTTATCGCAAGTTGAGATGAACCTATCAGATGCGGAAAGCGCGAGTGGTCGGCGTTTGGAAAGGTTACGTACGTAGTGGAAAGTTGCCTTACAAAGCGCGAACGTTGGATCCAACGCGAGTCAATTAAATCAGCGATTAGGCTTCCAGTCACGGTGCGAAGATCAAACTCCACCGGTTGAAACATAAGATCGGCGATCTCAAGCGGCTTTTGCGGGCGTTCGCCCCCCGGTGGGTTTGGACCATTTACGGATTGATTCA
>CAZJXY010000101.1:0-9880 GCA_964549925.1 uncultured Bdellovibrionales bacterium
CTTAAAGGAAGGCCGATTCCCTTATCTCACCGTCAATTAAACCGGGGGAAGTTTAAGTACTTAAGTCAACGCGCCGTTTTCCATAGACTCGCGACTTGAACACCTCCCCAAAAAAGGTCTATTATCTCGTTAGTTGTGTTTGTGGAGGAGTTGTATGCCAAGCAGTGATTTTCAAGGCGCTGATCGAGATAGTAAGGGTGACCTGGGTGATTTAGACGACGGACCGGATGGAGCAGTTGTCGGAATGTTTGATCAACCGACTGCTGCCGAGATTAAAATTTTGGAGCGAGTTGCGGTGCGCTGGAAAGATCCGCTGATCTCCTCCCGATTGCCGACATGGGAAGATCTTGCGAACTTAGTTCAGAATCCAGCCCAGACGAGTTTGCAGCCGGCGTTAAATGAATTCCTTAGATTTGGTTTTCTTTGTCTGACATCTGGTATCATTAGTAAAGCGTATGAGACTCCAGATGGTAACCTCTTGCCTAATGCTCTTCACCCTGAAGTCGAGATAACTACTTCAGTTTTTCCCCACACAGTAAGTATAAGCTGCTCGAATGAGTCCGCTTTAGGTATTCTTCTTGCGAAATACCGCTCCGGAGAGAAATTTGAGCTTCCGCTTGATACTTTAGCTGACGAGATCCGAAGAGATGCGATAGGGAACAAAGCACCAGAGTCCGATGAGATCGATCATTTAGAAGGTGATGACGAATTAGATTTACTCGATGACGCGGAGATCCAAAGAGAGGGTGAAGAGGTTATGCGCTTGGTCACATGTGCACTCGAAGAAGCGTGTGAGCTTACTCAAATGCTACGGACAGTACTACCTATGTCGTTTGAGCTTAGACCTGGTCAGGCAGTGATAATTCGGGGCTGTTTTGAGAAATGATAATCTTGATTGATATTATCATAGGCAGTTTTGCGATCTATACGCTGGAATTTAGTGGCACTCGGACTTAGAGTTCTGTATCCTACAATCTTAATTGAACGCTCTGTTGTAGGAGTAGAACGGTGAAAGACTCGAAATCTTCAGTTCAATCGGCAGTTTACAATCGACTCAAATCCAATTCTCAAATTAGCCGGATGGGAGTTGAAATCGAGGTCGACAATTCCGGGATAGTGACTTTGCGCGGCAATGCTCACGGGCATTGGTCCAAGGAACTTGCTCAAGACTTAGTGAGCGCAGTGCCTGGAGTTAGCGCCGTAAAAAATGAATTAACGATCAATCCTCCGCCACCTAGATTGAAGCGCTTTAAGCAAATTTCTAACTCACGAAGGTAGCAATTGGTCTGGAAAAGGATCGCGGCCGCGACTTTCCTCACGTTTTCTCTCTTCACGTACTCCGCGTTTGCAGAGCCAGTATCGGGACGCGTACTCATTGCCCCACGTTACGGAGGACATCAGTCCGATGACGGTTTGCTTGTTAGGGTCAATCGAAATGCGCTGCGCAGCCAAAAGTTTTTAGTTTGGTTCGGCGCCAATAGTAATCTAGTAGTCCGAAGCGGGCCAAGAAGTAGCTTTAGATCAGGCTTAGCAAAAGTTTTAAGCGCACGGGCAGAGCAGGGCAGGGGAGAGTACCTTGTTTCATTTCTCCCAGACTCAAGGAGAGCTATTTTCCGTGGACTATTTCGAACATTCGATGATGGCCTTACGTTTGACACTTTAGAAATAACCTTTGTCGGACGGCGTTCTTTTTTGAAACTGGTAGATACATCGCAAAAGAGAGTTTGCTCCGGAGCGGTTGAGCCAATCGTCGGCGGAGTGCCAACGGTCGCACCCATCCCGCTCCAATCTTCGGCCTCAAATCGAGTCGATATAGCCATGTTTTACTCGCCTAAATCTGCAAAAAGGGTGGGTGGAATGAGTGGAATGATAGTTGAATCAGCTTTGCTTATTCGACAAAGCAATGACGCATTCGAACGAAGTCAAATTGATTTGGAACTCTCACTAGTGCATCTCGCTCAATCGCTAAATGAGGAGAATGGAGACATCTCCGGAGATCTCGCTAAGGTTCAAGATGGCTCTGATGGATTTTTTGATGAGTTTCTAACCACACGCGAGTCAGTAGGAGCTGATGTGGTTGTCTTTGTGCAAGAGCACGCCTCCGATACTGCCTGTGGATTGGCTTATCAATTAGTAGACCCAGCCTTCACTTATGAGAGCTTCGCAATGGCGATACTATCACGCAGTTGCCTCGCTGATTTGGTAATGGCACATGAAGTGGGTCACATTTTAGGCGCTAACCATGATGCCGATAATGTTCAAACCGATGGTGCATACTCATTCTCTCGAGGGCTTAGATTTCAGATCGGGAGCGGGGCAACAGTGCGCACGATTATGGCGTATGAACCTGGCACAAAGATCGGATACTTCTCAAACCCAGATATTACGTATGAAGGTGTAGCTACGGGCAATAGCTCGGCTGACAATGCCTCAGCGATTAATTTACTAGCCGCAACTGTAGCGAGTTATAGAACTCTAGCCATTCCAACCCCGACTCCCTATACCCCAACGAGTATCCAGCCAAGCTTTGCTAAGGTTAATTCCGCGGAATTTGTCTCGAAAAGTAAGTGCAAAGTTACGGCGACTTTCTTTGATCAAGATGTAGAAGGTTTAAGTGGAGTGGCAGCATCGGTGACCGCATTTAATACCGGGATTAGCAGCTCTCCGATTAAGTTTTCAAATAGTAACGGGAAGGTTAATTTTACCTTTAAGCCGGGTAAGCAAAAGAAGTTTTATGTTTCGATCTTGGATTTTGATACGAGGACTAAGATTTTTAAGTGTAAGAGTCCTTAAGATCGTTCCACACTCTCAAGCCACGCATAATAATCCGCAGCACTCTCTGGAAATTGCTCCTCAAAGTCATTTAATGCAGTTACATGCTCGTCTGCTGGATACTGATTATAGATTGATTTCATAATATCAATCGGATTTGGAGCTCTCTCTTCTAAGCCCACACGGTGGAGAAAATTATGGTAACTCATAAATGCGCTAAACTCTGAATCGCCGTGTGCTGCGTGAGTTGCCTCATGCACCACGCGTGCCAGTAACAACTTAAGCTCCAAGTCGCTCATCCTAACTTTATCATCAGCTATTTCCCTTATGCTGGCGGGGAGAGCAATCTCGATGATTTTTCTCTTGTCCTCATAATCAATCCACCCTAAGGTTGAATCAGCGCCATTTTCTAACCCAAGTCCAGAGTGGTGACTGGACCTTTCCGCGGCGCTAGCGAGTCTCTGAAAATCATGATGAAGATAAAATCGAACCTCCGGCATACTTTGATCGAAGCCTGGAATCTTCCCTCTCGATCTCCATGAACGGAACTGAAATTCCTCGCCGTAACAATTCGAAATTTTTAGCGCCCCCAACCCAACTTCGACAATCGAGTCATTAACAATTGTCCGCAACTTCTCCGGAGTACGGAGTACCCCCAAGTTCAAAGAATGAACTTCTGGAACAAGCTGCTTTGGCATTTCGTCTAGTTGATGCCTGGGAGAGCTCCTTTGCGATTGTTGGCGCATAAGGTTGTTATAACAGAATTTGAACTGAATGAGACGCTACGGCAGAATAATTCCGGCACGCGCGGAAACTATTTATTAGACTGTAATTCTAACTACTTAGAGCAGAGATTATCCTTAATCTTAATGCGCTTTTTCGGACTTTCTTGGCTGTACTGCTCGCCCGGATAGAGGCTTTCAGGAAGTTCGACAGCATAGCTGGTATAGTAAACTCCCGGCTCAAGGCCTCTAAAGACGAAATCGATATAAGGAGTCTTATTGTGGCGACGCTTCTTGGTTCGCACAAGCTCGCCGTTTTGTCTTAAGAAAGCTCTAATCTTAACTGTAGATCCATAGTTATTCTCAGGCGGTCTGACCCTAATAAGAATAAAGTCTCTGAATCTTCCGATAAACTTATTCTTACATCGTACCGTTACTTCAGTATCAGGTTTGGCTGGAACAGTGGTAGGATCTGGATCGTTACAATCTGGATTCCCATTCCCGTTATCATCAGCGTCGCTTACTCCACATCCGCAAACACCGAGTTCCGTCTTATTGGCATCGCTTGGACAATCATCGTTACAGTCTTCAGTCCCATCGCTATCAGTGTCTGCATCGGAGACCCCACAACCACAGACCCCTTCCGCAATTTTTGCAGCGTCCTCCGGACACCCGTCTGAGCAGTCATCAGTGCTATCACTATCGGCATCGCCAGGTACTACACCGGGAGGTTGAAGCAAACATTGCATATCTCCACGATAAACATCCGCTTGCCCATGAAAGTCCGGGACGACCAAGGTGGTAGCAGTGGAACTGTAGGCGATAAACTGGCCGTTTCCGTTAATTACGGCGCTAACTGAGGCACCATTTGCCTGTCCACCAGTATCTTTGACGCTCACCCGTTTGGTGAGGTTATTGGTGACGTCACGGGCAAATATATCGGTAGCGCCATTTGAATCACCGGCCACGAGATTTTCTGCGTCCGATTCAAACACAACAAATTGACCGTCTCCGTTTATGGATGGGCCAAATGAGTCTCCGGTTCCGATTGTACCGGAGGCTCCATCCTTTCTACTCAGGAGGGTTATTTTGTTGGTAGAAGAATCTGCCGAATCCCAGAGGTAAACTTGCAAACTTGTATTTGAGCTGGTACCTGCGACCAAGTCCGTAGCAGCTGAGTAAAAAGCGATCTTTGACCCGTCATCGCTAATCGATGGTGCCAATGATTCAGCGTCCACTTCACCGCCGTTAATGTCGGATGAAATCTTATCAATCGTGGCCCCAACACGGTCGTAGCGATAAACATCAGTCACCCCATCATCTGTATCTGAGCCCGTTAAATTTGAAGCTAATGAGACAAATGCAACGTAACGGCCATCCGAACTAATTGAGGGAGACCCAGATAGTTCGTTCGCGTTTACCATCGATGCATGACTTACCAATGTCACAACGCTGGTCGAAAGTCTTAGCAGGTAAACATCAGGCAGGCCATCATCTAGCTCACCGACTGTCAGATTCTTAGCAGTCGAAGCGAACGCAACATATGCACCATCATCGCTAATTACCGGCGAATAAGAAGGGCCGTCACCAATTTCATTGGCCAGGCTCATTGAGATCAAAGTCGTCGTTCCTGAGCCTACGTTGTGCAGAAAGATATCGGTGGTGTCGTTAGTATCGTTGGCTACTAAATCTGTTGCATCCGAAGCAAAAACAATTAAATTTCCATCGGCACTAATCGAGGGAGAAAATGAGTTCCCATCTGAGGAGCTACCTGTGCTGTCGTCGCTGATTAGAGTAGTAGTTCCAGATGTCACATCTCTTAAGAAAATATTTGAGCGACCTTGATTGGAAACTGAGGTAAAATTACCAGTGGAAACGAAGACAACATATCTTCCATTTGAGCTCGTATTAATGCCCGGTGTGACTGAGGGCGCGTTGAGTTGAACTTCTGAACTATTCACGCTTACACGATCTAGCGGGTTAAACTCAGCCTGGCTAATTGTGGCTGAACTCAACAACAGAATTGGCAGTAACCTAAGAATTGACTTAACCATCTCGTCCTAGTCCTAAGAGTAATAATTGCTTATCGCGCGCACTCTATCATAATGACTAACGATTCTGATAGGTTTCGATTTTTGGAAAATGATGATCTGGCTGCAAATTAACGGGATTAGGAAGGGAATCAAACAATATTATATGAGTTTAAGAAAGTCTCGCTCTGAGACAATACCGACGAGTTTGCCGTGTTCAACAATCGGAACCGCACCGATCGAGTGCTCGCGCATTAATTTGGCAATTTCGCTCAATTCAGTCCCGGGAGTGGCAGTAATTACGTCTCTACTCATAAGAGTTTTAATCGGCACAAAATGACTCACTCCGGCCTTTGAAAGGTGCAGCAAGATATCTCTTATACTCAAAATTCCGATGACAGAATTATCCTTACCAACTACTGGAACGTGTCGAATGTGCTGAGCCTCAGCTAACACCTCTATCAGGTTAAGATCTGCGCCCTCAGGCGCGCTAAAAACTTCACTCGACATTATTTCTCTTGCGAACTTTTTCATCGATTCCCTCCTCAACTCGCTATAAGTGTATGCCCCTGAAAATAATCAAAACACCGCGACCCAGGAACCGAAGTCATCACACTAGGCAATGCGGAGCAGATTGAATAAGTGGAAAAAACATTTGTATCAGTCACTAGTAGATCACTAAGTACATCATGAAAATCCTCTACTTCCGGGAACTCAAAACCATTGTAGATCTTTGATTTTACCATCAGCTTAACACCAGCTGCAAATTCTTTATCCAAATACTTGTAAAGCCGGGCGGCTGTCGCGTCGGCCGCATTGCGCACAGCGATCTCGGAGTCCTCTAATAAATTGGCTATATCAGCGAAGAGCGCTGCTGCCATCTCAGCAGATTTGGGGACAATTGAAAGACCGAGAATTCGCATTTCAGGGTTTGAATCGTGGAGCAACCTACTCAATAATTTTAATAAAATTGAGCCCGGGATCTGTGCTGCTATGCGCGCACGCTGAGTTTCACTGGAACTCACCAGTTCACTGATCAGGATCTTTGGAAGATCGTATGTTTTTTGATCCAACTTAGCTAAGAGTAACATTCCCGGGATGCGTTGAGGATCGTTTGCCGCGCTAGAGTCAAGGGCTAGTCGAAGAGAGTCGGCAAGTCTCCCGTCACGAATTTCATTGGCTAAATTCAGTGCCTCTTTGGAAATCGTACCGGATGATTTATCTGTCAATCGGTCTGCTATTAGGCTGATTTGAACTGCTGGCGGAATTACAATTTTGTCTCTGTGTTGCAGCAGGTCTATCCCCTCTCTGTAACTCAAGCTTTGCAATCGATCCTTCCAAAAATCGAACTGGTAAATTTTCTTTTCTCGAGATTCCAGGAGTAGCAGTAAAACTGCTGAGGACGTGGCCAAAGCCGCATCATTCGAGTTGACTATCTTGACTAGACGTTTTTGCGCTATATTGCGGAGAGAGTCGGGAATTTCAGCCAATAGACTGGACAAGAGATCCGAAATCTCGATACGTCTCTCAGCCTTAGCAGAAGCAAAGTAATCAAGAAGAATATCCAAATTTGGCTGCTCGACTGGTCTAAGTTTAGCCAAGATCTTTGCCGCTCTAAAGCTGAAACTATCGGTTTGAGCTGCTACGCGTTTAGCCAGCATCGGACGCACACTGTTCCCACAATTACTCACGACATCTTCAAGCGCAGATAGACTTTTCTCTGGCGCGCCGTTGTTGGAGCCCAACTCGATAAAATCAAAAAGTACAGAAGCCACGGACTGAGCGGCAGTATTTGACTGTAGGGCGATAAGAGAGTGTGCAACCGCAGCTGCCATCTCAATTCGATCAGATAGCGCTAAACTTTGTAGTGATGCCGTTCTTGTGAGCAACTTAAATAGATGGGTCTGAGCTTGTTGACTGCGGGACGTAAATCGACCCAAAGAATGAATCACTTCTATTCGGACTCCGAGATCGGTGTTTTCCAATAAATTAAGTAGTGCGCCGAAGGTTTTCTGGCCTGCAGGGAACAACGAAGCCGATAGTCCAGCCAGCCTACCTAATTTAGTCGGATCTTTCTCCTCAGCCAGAAGTCTCGTCAGGTTAGATTCCAAATCCGGAATCCGAAGGGTGTACTTAGAGAAAAATCTCTCTAGAGTCTTGAATTGCGCGGCATCGGCAGAGCCAAGCTCTTTCACTAGATCAGCTACGGTTGAACGAGGGAATAACGGGACTGATGAGCTAGAAGGTGTCCTCCCAGCAGCGGAAGTCTCGAGGAAACTATAAGCAAATTTCTCTCTCTCCCCAGTTACCAGGGCGGGAGTTATAGCCGGTAGGACATCGACAAAATAGCTCTCAAGACTGGCCACATGTTGGACCCAATAAACAAGATCAGCGCTTTCACTTTTAGCCTTGAACTGTCTCACAAAAATTTGAACTATTTCCTTTCCTGACAGTTTTCCACTTGGGTCAATCGCTCGTAGGATTTGTAGTTTCTGCGGGAGCGCTTTAGTTCCCTCAGATTTTAAGGAGTCCACAACTTTATTTACCGATAGTTCACCAAGGCTGATTAGTAAGGCCTTAGCATAAAACGAGTTGGTTTGCTCAAGTTCCGTGACCAATTTCGAAACACTCTCAGCAACAAACGGTTGTGAGCGCATTTTTTCGGAACGTGCCCTCAAGTCATCCGCGATCCGAAAAGCCGATTCCAACAGCTCCTGCTGTAATTTGGCTTCGATGATTAATAGCGACTTAGATTCCGCCAACTCGCCGAGTTCGGCAAGAAATACAGCCGAGGAGGGCCGCGACTGATCTAAAATCCAAAGCGCGCACCGCCGGATAGCGCTCTCCCTTTTTGGGTCAAACAATGACCAGACATTTAAGTTTGATGTGTCCTTAACGGTTAAGGGTGAGACTGGCGAATTTGATCCAACCTCTATTACTGGAGCACTTGGAGCTGGAAGTTTGACTACTAAGGCCGCGTACTCGACCAGATTCTGACGGTCGAGAGCCGGGAGTTTCTCAAACTCCGATTTGACCTGATCGCAAGATTCGTTTACCAGCTGCGCTGGTTCAAATTCAGCGTGCCCCTTGGGAATAGCCATTAGGTAGAGGATTAAAAGTAGAGAGAAAATTTCAATCGCACGCCACATCGCTACTTTTCCTCTCCAGGGACGCTGCGCTTTGGAGATTTGATTAAGCGATAGCGACCTTTACTATTTAGCTCTAGAATACGATCGTGGTACCGGCTCAATTCGGATCGCATACCTACGCTGATATACTGTCGAACCGTGTTGCCCAGTAGTTCGTACAACTGGGCCGAACGTTCTTCATCCAGCGCATTGGTACTTTCGTCCAGGAATACAACTTGCGGTTTGAACACCAAAATTCTGGCAAAGGCGATTTGCTGTTGTTCACCTAGAGATAGAATATTCTTCCAATCTCGCTCAACCGAGAGTCCGCCGATTCTCTCCAGGGTCTCTTCGAGTCCAACTTTGTGAAGGATCTCAACTATAGAGTCATCACTAAGTTCGACTTCCCGCGAACCAAAGAGAATTTGGCTGCGAAAATCTCCGAGTGGGGTATAGGGGCGTTGTGGAACAAAAACAATCTGATCTAGCGCTGGAACAGTAATTACTCCACTCCCATTGCACCATAGTCCGGCCACAGCGCGTAGAATTGAACTTTTGCCGGTACCGCTTGGGCCCGTAATCAAGAGCTTTTCATCTTGGTCTAGCGAGAAGCTTAAATCCTTTAGTAGCGGGACAGACTGACTAGGCGGGAAAATAGATACATTTTCGAAGGAAATTGTCTGGCCTTCCCGGATCTGAATTTTAGCTGCTGTGCCTTGCTGAGGAGGTGCAATCGACACAGCCTCCCAAAACGATCCAAGACGATTAGTCACGGCAGCCAACGAACTTAGACCACCAAAGTGAACAACAATGATTGAAAGGGCGCCAAGTACCTGTCCGAATGCTCCACCGGCTTGAAACACTACGCCGAACTCTATTTCCCCCCTCAGATAAAGCGGCGATACCAAAATGGTGGGAAGAATGGCGAGGACGTAATTGTAACTATGGGTAAAAAATCCTAGATTCCTATTCCAATTAACTATCGAAATCATGTTTAGAATAGCGAAACGCAGGCGCTCCTTTACCTTGACTACTTCCTTGGCTTCGCCGCGATAAAAAGCGATTGACTCAGCAAAGTCTCTGACGTTAACCAGCTTGTAACGATAATCAGCATCCTTTTTTAGCTGGGCATAGTTCAGTGCGATTAGTGGCTTCCCTAACAAATAAGTAACCACAGATCCAAAAAGAGCGTAGAGTACTGCCCCAATTGTTAGGTTAAATGAAATTG
>CAZJXY010000102.1:0-9855 GCA_964549925.1 uncultured Bdellovibrionales bacterium
TAATCAAAACCTACAAACACTCGATCAGTAAACACTCAACACTTAAACCAGGTCCGATTCCTAGCATAAATGCAAGGTCACCAGACTTATAAACCTTTGAACTGATAAACTTTTCGAGAACAAAAAGAATCGAGGCACTAGACATGTTGCCGTGGTCGCGTAAAACATCCCAAGCGAATTGTGATGACTCTGTGTCTTTTGCCACGCAGTTCTCTAAACTCTTTAAAATTTTTGCCCCACCTGGATGAAAGAGCCACCACTTTACGTCATCTAAGGTGAGTGAATTACTTTTAAGAAAATTCTCAATAATGTGAGGTGCTTTTAGCATCAGCCGCTCAGGCAGCGATCGATCTAACCTAAGATGCAGACCGTCATCTTTAAGATCGTATCCCATCAGAGTTTCGGCACCGGGCAATAGCTCCGTTTTGGCCGAGAGGATTTTGAATTTTCCGATGTTTGGAGTAACAACTAAGGCGGTAGCACCGTCAGAAAAGAGCGTGGAACCCAGGATGCCCTGGATCGAAGTGTCAGCTGACTGAAACACTAAAGAACAAAATTCAACCGAAAGTAAGAGAACATTTTCGCCACTCTTAGATAAGGCGTGAGCCAAAGAGAGCCCGGCCACACCCCCGGCACACCCATATTGGAAGACCGGAGCACGTCTAACGCTCCTTGAAAATCCGAGTGCCTCTTGATTTATCAATCTAACATCGAGTGAGGGGATGGTTGGAGATGTGCAGGATGTAAAAACTATTGAATCTATGTCACAAGCTGGAACCGGTGAGTTTTTGAAAAGGTCTTTGAGCAATGCTGAGGCGAGTTCCTCACCTTTGCTCAAAAATAGTTCAGCTCGATCAGAGAGCCCCCCTAGAAGCAGCATCTCTGTGACTGGAATTACGTAAGCGCGATTCTGAATTTTGCAAGAATCTACAAAACGCTTAAATAACTCATACTCCGCCGGCTTATTTTTAAGCCACTGCTCCCCAGACAGCAGCAACTGCTCGTTCGAACATACAAATGGAGGATTTTTGGTCAGAACAGCTGCTATGTTACTCATCTAGATCCTTTTTAAGCCTTTGGGATTCTGGTCTCAAAGATTACTGTCACAGTAGGATCTACTCGCGCAATAAAAATCGAAGGGTCTTCTATTCCAAAGGAAGCCCAGTCAAAAGGTAGCCTTCCTGAGACTTTATAGCCTCCAGAATCCTCTGAGATTTGAACACCGAGCTTTAGCTCTCTAGTCACACCGTGGATATTTAGACTTCCGAGCAATAATGCCTCACAGGGGGTTTGGAACGAGACATCGGAGGGGGCACAGCGACGATTCTCCGCCATCCCCCTAATATCGATCTTTACCACCGGAAACTTCTCTGATTCCATGACTTCTCGCATTGTCTCGTCACGACTTGAATTATCGGTGTCAAATTTAGATACCGGAAACATCAGTTCCGCATTAATCGAGGTTGGATCCTTTGGATCTGATAGCCAAATTTTTCCACTACCGTTTGGTACTTTACCGTGGACCATGTGCCAGGTGGTATCAAGCTCGAATCCAACGGTTGTGTTTGTATCGTTCACCTCCATCGGGAGTTTCCAGCATGAAGCAGGGGCGGTTGTAGAAAGTAGAGGAACGATCAAGAAAAGAAGCGCAGATACAATTTTCATAATGGACTAATCCTAAAAAAGTTCTCTACCATTTATTATATGATAGAGAACGGCACTCCGCCCGAGAGCAACTTAGTTGACTCTTAAAATGGTAATGGTTGGCGCAACGAGCGTTAAAGGATTTGAACGGGGTCGAGATATCGAAGATAACAGCAATTATTTGGCCTTTCTGGACTTTTCCATCTTCTCGCGGCGATTTTTTGCCCAGCCGCTTTTTGCAAGCTGCGGCGCGCGAGTGAAGGCTAAGGCATCAGCTTCGACGTTCTTTGCAATCGTAGATCCTGCACCAATTACGGCGCCATCGCCGATCTCAACCGGCGCTACCAAGGCTGTGTTGCTACCGATGAAAGCACCTTTTCCAATCTTAGTCTTGCTTTTTTTGTAGCCATCATAGTTACAAGTAATCGTACCGGCTCCAATGTTTGCATCTTCCCTAACTTCCGCATCACCAATATAGGCTAAGTGCGAGGCCTTAGCCCCAGCAAAAAAACGAGCCTTCTTCGTTTCAACAAAGTCCCCAATTTTCACCTGCTCATCTAGCACAGTCCCTTCGCGCAGATGCGCAAACGGGCCAACCGAGCAATCGTTTTTTATCTCAGAAGATTCGATTCGCACGCCGAACTTTAATTTAGTGCCGTTCCCGATCTTTGAATTTAGAATGTAAGCGCTTCCCTCAATTTCAACGCCGCTCGCTATCACAGAATTGCCAAGAATCTGAGTATTTGGCCCAATCATTGCCCCGGGCTCGATCTTTACAGATTGGTCGATATAAACGCTAGCGCGATCTTTTATCACCACTCCCGATTCAATTAACGCTTCAACTTGACGCTCCTTCAAGGCATCCTCCACTATTGAAAGATCTAAACGAGTATTTACGCCGAGCGCTTCGCTGCAATCATTAGTTGTTAGGGCCGAAACGGTCTGACCCTCAGAAGCTGCCCGCTCGACGATATCTGTAAGATAGAATTCAGCTTGCTGATTGTGGTTTTTTAACTGTTCAATAGCCGGGATTAAGAAGCTTGAATCAACGGCGTAAACCCCAACATTAATCTCTTTAATTGCAAGTTGGTCGGCTGTGCAATCTTTTGCTTCAATAATTTTTTGAACCAGTCCCGATTTGGAGTCGCGGATAATCCGTCCGTATCGCGCTCCATCCGGAAGGGAGACTGTTAGGAGTGAGAGCGTGGCCTTGTTCTTATTGTGAAGCGCTAGGAGATCATTCAATGTTTCGACTCTAATGAGTGGAATGTCTCCACAGAGAATTAGGACAGTTCCCTTGAAATCGGCGAGTTCTGGTAAGGCTGCCCGCACAGCATCACCTGTGCCTAGCATCTCTTTCTGTTGGGCAAAGGCGAGTTTTAGCTTAGAGCCAAGCTCTCCGCGAACAAGACCCTCAACCTGCTCTCCCTTGTGACCGATTACGGTAATCACTTTCCCGGGATTTAGCCTCGTTACGGAATCCAAAACACGTAAGATCATCGCCCGGCCGCGTACCGGATGAAGTACCTTTGGAAGCTCGGACTTCATCCGCTTTCCAAGTCCGGCAGCTAGGACAACTACCGCAATATGTTCAGTTTTTATCGCCATTTAAGGTATTTAATACCACATTACTTTATAAATGTTTAACTTGTAACGATAGGTAATTAGAAGGTTTTTTGCGATATCTTTGGGATTAGGGTGTGCGTACAGATTCACAACGCGAAGACGATGCTGAAAAGACTGAGTCCAAAAGCGGCCACCAAGAGGCTCTAAACCAGCAGCTTGATCAGCTTTCTGAGTTAATTGAACGAACTCGCGTGTTGTATGAACAACACTTCATGGGGATCATGCCGATCGCTCCATTCAAAGAGCACGCTGAAATTAAAAAGAGACTGAGGTCTCTATTTCAACAACCCTTCCGCAGCTCGACGATCCGATTTCGTCTAAAAACAATCGAAAGTAGATACCGAACCTACAATACCTATTGGGAAAAGGTGCTAAAACAGCGCGAAGAAGGCACATATTTTCGCGATGTATTTAAAGCGGAGCTGCACGCCAAGGAGGCAGCTCAAGCCGAGCGTGAAAAAACTACTGAAGGTAAGGCCTCGAAACAGATGGTTGAACTGTTTAACTCATACAAGAAGGCTCTCGAGGAAAGCGGCGGGAAAAAGCAGAATTTAAATTTTGATGCGTTTCAAAAATCCTTAATCGATCGAGCTAAAGATATTAAAAGCAGTTATGGGGTAAAGAAGGTTAGCTTTAAGGTCGTGGTTAAAGAGGGGAAAGTTACTGTGCAGGCCAAGGGGAAGAAGGAGTAAAAAATTAATGCACCGAGAGTTAGGGTGGGTATATCGGTCCAACCGACTCGGTCAGCGTAGCCCAAATCTGATCAAGCGTAACTATACGTGCATTCGGAAAGGGTGCTCCCGGGGTTGGTGAAATGATCCAGTATTCTGAAATATAAAGATTAGAACGAGTCAAAAGATTCAATTGATCCTCAGTGAAATCCCGGGGGGTCATTTTTACCTCCGCCGCGATCGTTTTTTGATTCGGCAAATGTATGAGTAGATCAACTTCGACCTTTTCCTTTGAACGAATGTAGCTAAGTTGTGGAATTTCACCACGATTAATAAAGAATCGAACAATCTCACTTATCGCAATATTTTCAAGCAAACTGCCGGCCAGTGGGCTTAGCATAATCGGCTCGGGCAAGCTCCAGCCCTGGAGCCTGGTAGCCAATGCAACATCTTCAAAATAAATCTTGGGGGATTTTATGAGGCGCTTATTTAGGTTAGTAGCATAGGCAGGAAGCGATCGCAGAACACCATTATCTTCAAGAATCGACACCCATGATTTAACGGTGGTTGTATCAACTCCCGATACCGTTGCGATATCCGAAGCGTTGAAAATTTGCCCAATCCGCGCGGCCGTCAGTTGCAACACTTTGGTAAACGCTTCCTTGCGCTCAATGCCAGCGGCACTAACAATATCTTTTTCGATGAAGGTGGCAATTAGATCCGTAAGATAGCGCACGGGATTGAGGGTTTTTGTAACGTAAAGTTCGGGCCATCCTCCATAAAGAAGGTAGCGATCAAAACTCCAGCGGTCGCCTAGCTCATGAATCGAGAGGGAATTAAAATCAAAATAGCTGGCGCGTCCGGCCAGAGATTCTCTTACATTGCGCCGGACCAGTGTCTGGTTGGAACCAGTTATCCAGTAATCGATCGATTCAATTGTTCCACGGCCTCGGCGCTGTTCATCAATCCTGCGTTTTAATTCGGGAAAGAGAGCAGGCGCGAGAATGCCCTCATCCAGGATTAGTTTACGCGGCAAGCGATCTAAAAAGAATCGCGGATTCTCTTGGGCTTGCATTCGCGTCGTGGCGTCGTCAAGGTAGACTATCTCGTGCGTGCCTAGCCGCTCTAGGAATGTGGTTTTTCCGACTTGCCGAGGGCCGCGTAGTATTTTGATCGGCGTTTGAGCTAAAGAGCCCAAAATTGCCTCAAAATCTCTTTTAATCCACATAGTTGACTATTATAGGATTTAATCCCAAGTTGGTCAAGAGGGTCGATCGGGACTAGAATCTCATGTTTTAATTAGGTTATCGAGCCTAAACGCAAGCGATACCATCGAGGTACTCTCTCTGCCGTTCGTTCCTCCGCTATAAGGAACCGCAAACAATGGGGTGACTTTATATTTAGAAAACGAGGCTTTGCGGATAGCTTCTTTAACTGACTCCTCTTGGTCTGAAGAAAATCCAGCGCGAATCGCTCTGGTTCGATCAAGGGCGGTATCACGAAGGGTGATTACTAAGATCGCCTGATTGTCCAATTTGTTTTGAGAGATGAGTGACTCGATGGTTTTAGCTTTACTTCTACTCCAATGTCCAAGAAAATCGAGATTCAATAAGTTGTATGGGCCTTCGAGCCGAGTGACCACTTCATCTAGTTTTCCGCGCACATAGTTAACCTTAGAAAGCACCTTTGCCTCTCCGTTTGGGAAAGCTTTAACTGTCGATCGCATGGCGTTAAAGACTCTGGAGTCCATCTCCACAACGGTTGAATTTTTTGGAGAAAGGTTCAAGTATTGGTAAATCAGTCTCAAGCTTTCTAACGTTTCGCTCTCTAGACCGAGGTAGTATATATCTCGATCTAAGAATGCGTCGAACGCGGCTTCGACCATAAGGTTTCGGACGATTGATTTATCTTTAGCGCTAAAGGCTCTAAATCCAAATTTTTCTGTATCAAAGCGGCCGTTTTCGCCTTGCATTAATTTACGGTCGTAGGCTGAAAATTCTCCGTTTAACCTTCTCTCCCTAGTTTCTGGTGGACCGCTAAAGCAAAGCGGGGAGTACGGGAAGTCCCAGCCTTTGATCGAGTAATACTTTTTTATTATTTGGTAGGAGCTATTCTTGCTGTTATTCCCAATTTGGCCCATGCTAACTTCAAAGGAATGACCACAGAGATTATCTAGAAACGGTGAGACCAATTCTGCCCAGCGCACCTCAGCTAAAAACCTATGTCGATCGCCTCCAAATTGATCCTTTATTAGCTGATCGCACTTCTTTTCCAAGACTTCATTTACGATCCTTCTATCGTTGAAGATTCCTGATTGCGCTTTGGCCATGTGGTAGGGGCGAAGCACCTTTGCTAGGTCATCGTGGCCGGCGAGTTCTAGATAACGTTTTGCTATTGGGTACGGACTAGTGCGAAATCTACCGCAAGCCCCTGCCGTGCTGACTTCAACAGAGGACTTACCTAGAGTGTCAATTAGCGGAGAGAGTAAGTGGTCTAGAGTCACTTCTGTAAGGAATTTATGGAGATCGCCGTCGAATTGTTTTTGTAAAATCTGGTCACATTTCTTTTTTAAGACTTCATCTGCAATCCTTAGATCACGGTAAATTCCTCTTGATGCCTTGTGCGTGTGATATGGGCGATACTCCTCGGCCAACTCGGCATGACCACTGATCTTTAAGTAGCGTTTCGCCATCCGGTACGGACTACTCTTGAATTTACCACAGACACTGCCCATGCTCACTTCGACAGAAAAACTTCCGAGCGTGTCGATCAAGGGAGAGAGCAAATGATCTTGGGTCACTTCGGTAAGAAATTTATGAAGATCGCACCCGAACTTTTCTTTTATGAGTTGATTACATTTTTTTGTTAATACTTCATCTACGATCTTAGGATCGTTGAAAGTAGCCATAGAGGATGTTCTCATATGATAGGGCCGGTACGTTTGGGCTAACTCTGCCTGACCTGTTAGCTCTAAGAATCGCTTTGCCATCTCATATAGGCTGTTTCCAAATTTTAAGGCAGGACGAAGCATGCTTACTTCAATCGAAAACCCCCCGAGGCGATCGACCAGTGGCGAAAGTAAATGATGACTATCTACCTCGGTCAAAAACCTGTGAAGATCTCCACCAAACTGATCGCGTAAAACCTGAGAGCCTTTCCTTATAAGCAAATCCTCCGTGATTTTAGAGTCTTCAAATGTACCTCGTGAGGCATGCTTCAAGTGATAAGGGCGAAGCTCTCTGGCTAACGTCTTTTGGCCGATAACCTCTAGGTAGCGCTTTATAATCTCGTAAGGTGAGTCATCTAATTCCTGACAGACTGCGCTCGTGCTTACCGTCAAGGGAAAGCTACCAATATTGTCAATTAAGGGAGACCGTAAATGCTCGAGAGTTACTTCTGATAGAAGTCGACGAAGATCCCCTTCAAATGTCTGACTTAAGACCTGCTCACACTTCTTCCTTAAAACCTCATCGACATATTTTTGCTGATTATAGGTATCTAAAGTTCCGCGGAAGTGATACGGCCTCCATTCGCCTTTAAGTCCAAGCTGCGAGGCTAAGCCGATCGCCTCTTCAAGCTCATCAGCATGGAGTCTGGCCCGTTTGGGGTGTGCTCTTCCTTTTTTATCGGGACCGCCGTTTTTTAGAATATACTCGGCGGCTTCAAGGGTCAGCCTAGAGAAGGGTGGGGAAGGTAAATTTCCCTCCGGCTCGGGTAATGCATCGGCGTGCGAACTTTTTGTGTACAAACTAATACACCTAAAAAATCCACACGCTAGAAGTATAACCGTGTTGACCTGCTAATCAACGCAGCGCTCCAAACATAACCAGCTAAATACACTAGATATTTTCCCTAGAAGCACTTCTCCCAAATTACCAGATAAGGGTTTAGGAACTGTAAACAGCTTTGTGGCATAATTTGGTTTAGCAGATAGAGGTTAATTCTTATGAGTAACGGCGAGAAAACAGAAAATTTCTTCGAAAAGTTCGGTTTAGAAGTCGGCGCCGGCGAAGTAGAAGTAGGCGAGACCTACCCAATCTACGGAATGATCACCAAATTCATCAATGAACTGCCAGGAAAAGTTTTAGTAGAGTTAAACTACTCGATTCGCGCAACGATGATTATCCCAGATCAAACTAAAGTTGAGTTGCTCAGAGAGCGAGCATTTGAGCCGGGGATCTTTATCTCAACGGTAACCTCCAAGGCAGAGGGAATCGCCGTGGATTGCAGCACTGTGGTATTCGGCCGAAAGCAGCAGTTTGATGCCTAAGATGGCCTAAAACGCCCTTAGTCCTAGTTGTCAAAACAGAACACTCAGAATAGGATCGACTATTACTGTTAAGTTTTAAAATTCAAATGGCACTAGGCGACGAACCAAAAATTCCTGAATTTGGAGTAAAACAGACTCAAGCTCCGAGTAAGAAGTTTGATCTTAAGGAAGTAGTTTCATTCTTCAAAACTTTGGCACTCTTTCTAGCTGCAGCATTCATTCTTCGAGCTTCAGTTGTCGAGGCTTACAAAATCCCATCAGGCTCTATGAAGCCTACTTTGACTATTGGGGATCAGATTTTAGTCAGCAAATTGGCTTATGGACTTCGGCTACCGCTGATGACCGATATGCTTTATCAGTATCGTAATCCGGAACGAGGAGATGTGGTTGTCTTTACAAGACCGGATGAGCCTGAGACGTTAGAGGATGAATCGGCAATCAACATTATCAAACGAGTGATTGGACTGCCTGGCGATCATATTGAAGTTAAACGCACTGAACTTTACATAAATGGTCAACTATATCCGGAGGACTACGTGCGGTGGGAAGAGAACGGCCTGGTTCAGGCAGACCAACACGAGTGGATCGTCCCACCGGGACATGTCTTTTTAATGGGCGATAACCGTGACCATTCTAAAGACTCTCGATTCTGGGGATACCCTTTTCTTCCGATGACCCGCATCAAAGGGAAAGCTTTTCTTATCTACTGGTCCTGGGATAGTCTAAACCGCATCGGCGAAATCATTCGCTGAAGTTTTTCTCATATTTCAATCAAGTTTTATATGCCGTGGTTTAAACTTGGCAGTGCCATTATTTTTGAAGTCAGTGGGAGAGATGCCCCTAGATATCTGCATGCCAGGCTATCAAACGACATAAAGGGACTCGCACTTGGCGCTGAGTGTCTAGCCGGGTGCTTAAATGCACAAGGAAGGTGCGAGGCGCTATTTTCAGTGCTGAAAGTTGAGTCCGAAAAATTTTTACTGTTATGTGATGGCGGGAACAATGAAGAAATTTTATCCGCGCTAAAGCGTTTTATTGTGGCAGACAAAGTCACAGTCCAAGACCTTTCAAAATCTCACAGCGCTGTACACATTCACCCTGAGATCGATGCCAAGCTCTCGAGCGATGAATTGAAATGTTACGCGATAAAGCGCAACCGAATCGGAGAAGCAGGAGTTGATCTTATTTTACCCGACGATTCTGCAGAGAAATTGTTGGAGTGGTTGCGTCAGTCTAGAAATTCTGAAGGGAATGACCAAGAAATTCGGCTACAGAGGTTTATTGCCGGTATTCCACTATTTCCAGAAGAGGTTAATCCAGAGTCTCTAATATTAGAAAGCGGCCTAAGAGAGGCAGTTTCCTTTAACAAGGGATGTTATGTCGGCCAAGAGGTGATCGAGAGAGTCGACGCCTTGGGCAAGCTTCCACGAAAACTTTGGATTGCTTCGGTAGTAGGCCCAGAAGAAATCCCACAGCAGCCTGTTGTTACCTCCTTAGGAGAGAAAGTGGGAGCCACGGTTAGTTCAGCCGTTGATACAAACAAGCGCTGCACTTATGTCTTTGCATATCTAAAAAACTTACCAGCTGAAAAATTATCTAACTTAAAAGTGGGTACGCGCGGTTTAAACCTAATTCGGAGTATCT
>CAZJXY010000103.1:0-9776 GCA_964549925.1 uncultured Bdellovibrionales bacterium
CATTATAGTTGGGGTGAGAATGGAAATCTACAGATCTATGACCGCCATCAAGTCTAAGGAGTAGGTGAAGGGTTCGGGGGGAATAACTTATAAATAAAGGCTCTACCCGCAAGCAGATTTGCTGCGCCGTGCTTAAGCTTCCGTGCACTTGAACCTAACAAAGCAAACTTCCACTTTTTTCTCTCGATATGAGAGTGCACCAGGTGCAAAATTGGAGGAACTTTTTGAACTTCATCAATGATGCACCAAGTCTTCTCATTTTGAGGCAGCATGCGATCTAGCTTATTTAGATCGGATTGGAACCTAGCTGGAACTTCTGGCAGTAAATGATCGATCTAAAGTGCGATTTTATCGGGGAAGAGCTCTTTTAGTAGAGTAGACTTGCCTTTGCCGCGCCAAATAGGAAAAAACTGTTAGTTTTTAATATGGGAAGAAGCCGAAGATACATGATTCCGATTATGAGGCATTATTAGAATCGTATATCTTAATTTAGATAGGGGCGTTGACTTTGTTAAAGTCACCTTATTAAGTTTTTAGAAGGGCAGGAGTCGCGAAGATAGGTGTGGGTAAAGAGAGGGGGAAACCTTTCTAAAGAATATAGGGAGAAGCCCAGCGCCTAATAAGATGTATGAAGTAAATGCATGTGGTCGTGATACAGCACCAACAAATCTTCGAACCTGTTTGCAGCTGGCATTTGACCATACTGTTTGTGGAACCGCAGGGCACAACACAAACCGATCCTTGAACCTGGTTGCAACGGGGGGGGGTAAGCTCTTGAAGTGGTTAGATAAAGGAAAGCGTTTCCGCGAACCTCTATGAAACCTTTGAGATCTGCTTAGGTGGGGTCACAGTACCTTCGCTAGATCTATTGTTGATCCAAGAATTTAAAGCCTATGGCGAACCAGGTGTTCAGAGGATGAGGTCGGTGTCTTTGGGTGGGAAGCTGGTTAAGCTTCTGGTATGTACTCCAAACCCAAAGTCTCTTGCATACGGTATTACGGGAAGCCTTAAGGTGTCTTTCGACCTAAGGTCTTTCCGTAAAGCTTATACATCTGATGATGTAACCGTAGCTTGCTGGATTCTTCCACCAAGCTACGGTCACAAAAATCTTAAGCGAATCTAAGCTTAAAACCACAGTTAAATCCTAACTCTCTCTTCTACCCATCTGCCTAGATCGGCGAGTTTACTGCATAGGTGGCTTTCAATCCATGCGCTCATGGCCAAAAACGGGAATATTTCCCGGCTTGAATTTAGGCTAAAGCCTCTTCAACTAATCGACCTAGCTCACTAATTGCGTAGAGCGGACAGGATAGGACCTGGTCGTAATAGGAGAGCGGAAGCTGCGAAATTCGTATTCCTAGCGGAGCGCTCTTTGTTTCTATGAACTGCCGCAAGCTTTTTAGCCTACCGGTAGCGCCGGCTTTTACCTCAACTGGATAGGCGCGTCCGGCGTGAGCGACAACGTAATCCACCTCAGCTTGGGATTGTCTTGCCTCTCTCCTCCAATAATATAAGCGCGGCTCGTCATAAACTGGATGGGTGGCCAAGAGTTCCTGACCAACAAACTGTTCTGCCAAGGCTCCAGCATTAACCATCTCCAAGTTCCAGTTACTGCTGTTAAAGCGTGGAGTTTGAAGACTCGTTCCTAGCAGCCCTACATCACACATTAAAAACTTATAGTCGTTAGGATCAACCTCAGCATCAAGTGGTAGTCCATTAGCGGCGCTGCGATGAACCTTGGTTATAATCTTGGCCATTCCAAAAAGATCGAGCACACGCCGTAGGGATCTACTTTGTGTCTCAGGATAGAGCTCTGAGAACTTAAAGGGTTTTGTGGCACATAGCGGCAGCCTCCTAAATACCCCATCTATAAGCTCGAGATCGATCCTGTGTCGGTATTTGCGAAAATCATCGCGGTACGTTTGAAGGATGGCGGATTGAATCTCCTGATAGCGATTAGTGGTTGAACTTTCCACATTTGCCAAGACAACTGCTGGCATACCTCCGCTTTGCAAATAATCACCAACTAAGGAGAGCGCCTTCTTATGCAGTACTTCGGGCAAGGGAGATTTTAGTGTAGCTTCTCTAATGGCTGATAAAATTCCTTGATTGTCGGTCGCCACCAAAAATTCAGCAAAACTAAGTGGGCCCAAAAATCGATACTCTATACGTCCGACAGGTACTCGTAGTGAATCGGATGAATCTTTAAGTATGAAATCAAGAAGAGATCCGGCAGCAATAACGTGCAGTTGAGGAAGCTCCTCATGAAAATACCGCAACGCCGAGAGTGCCGCCGGGCACTCTTGAATCTCGTCAAGAAATAGTAGGGTACGTTTTGGTTCAACCGGTACGTTTAGTACCTGGGAGAGTCGGCGACAGATCTTCGCGGCATCAAATTCGTTAAAGAGCTGCTCTAACTCCGGGTTCCTTTCGAAGTTTAGCTCCGCCAGAAACTCAAAGTTTGCCTTAGCGAAGGCGCGAACGGAGTAACTTTTTCCGACCTGACGTGCCCCTCTGACTACTAAGGGTAGCCGCTTATGAGCGCTAGCCCAGGAGGCCAGAGACTCTGCAAATGTTCTAAAAAGGGACATTGTAATAATTACAAATAGTTATGAATTTATATGCATAATATCAGTAGTTATTTAGATGTGCAAGTGCATTAATTAAGGAGTGATAGGCGTGGGTGAAGAGAGAGGGAAACCTTTCTAAAGAATATAGGGAGAAGCCCAGCCCCTAATAAGATGTATGAAGTAAATGCATGTGGTCGTGATACAGCACCAACAAATCTTCGAACCTGTTTGCAGCTGGCATTTGACCATACTGTTTGTGGAACCGCAGGGCACAACACAAACCGATCCTTGAACCTGGTTGCAACGGGGGGGGGTAAGCTCTTGAAGTGGTTAGATAAAGGAAAGCGTTTCCGCGAACCTCTATGAAACCTTTGAGATCTGCTTAGGTGGGGGTGAATTTCCGTCTAGACTAGTGATCCCACAGGTGGCTCCTAGTGAGCATATCACCTCATTAAGGGAGCGCGCGTATAAGATCGCGGCAAAAAGAGGTGAGTTTGCGGAAGCTCTGGCTAAGCTACCACGTGAAGATACCTCCCGCCGTGCCGAACGCCGTGAAGTGGTGCGAGAAATCTTACGTTGCCATAGATTGGAGCGTGGTCTTTGGAACCATATCGCTAATTTAACTATAGACAGATCTAATCGAATTGCCGGGGCGGTGCTTAGGCAGGTGGAGGAGTTAAGAAATCGATACCCCGAACACCAGTTTGCGCTTACGCTTGATTATCGCGCCGATAGAAAGCCTGATTCCAATAAATGGTCTAGGGAGTTTAATAAGCTACTTATGAGTAGCTCTTCGGGAAAAATTTTGGAGAAGTTAACCCAAAGCTGCGAACGGCTCGACCCGGCCCTTCCCGTCTTTACCTTTTCAACCTTTGGATTTGATAAGCGCACTCCAAGGTCATCCCAACCTGATACTTTGCATTTTACAGTGAAACGAAACGAGGCTGGGGAGAGGGTGCTTGAAAGGGTAGCTTATAGTCCAAGCGCAGTAGTTGTGCGTGAGGGGAAAGAGGGAGCGCTTAAGCTATCCTTAAGAGACTCGCGGGAGTTAGTAGCGGATAACTTAATCGAGCGGCTTGTAACTCCTTCGCGATACGCTGAGATGCCGCAGAAGAATGAATTAGATGCAAAACTTGAGGATCTTTGGGCAAGAGCGAACGGAGCAATTAAGAAATTGCTTCAGTTGAGATAATTTCATAACTCACGGAGGGCCAAGTCTAAGGAGTAGGTGAAGGGTCAGGCGGGAATAGCGGTTGGTAGCGATCCATGTTTAGAGAGTCCTTCTTTTCCAGGTGACTGCTTTGCGCCGCGCCGAACCAAAGTTGGCGAGCGAATAATGCGCTAAGTATAACCAGTCCTAAAATCAGACTGTACTCCACAGCACTGACCCCATTTTCGCTTTTAATCGTGCGGAACAAACTTTGTAGCTCCAAGAATAAACAGTCTAATAAGTGAAAGTGCGTGGGCAAACTGTTGCGCAAAATCTTGCGCAGTGCTTACGTCAATCACGAATGAGATTCGCTTTGGATAGATGGAATTATCAAATAGGCTGATAAAGTCCTGAGCATTCTGGTTCAATACGGGTTCCCGTTTTATGAAAAGTAAAATTGCAAAGGCTTTCAACGGCGAGGCGTTTAATGTATCTAGCTCTGCTTTTATTTTACCTAAGTGAGAGTTAGGATCAGTTACTGGTCCGGTAGGAATAACATCAGCATTCAGCTGTGCCACCGGCCAAGGATTCGACATCCCAAGATTGGGTTCTCCGTCGGTGATAAATACCGCTGCGCCGCTGGCCTTTGGAAAATTTGTCGGAAGCCGAACCTCTTCAAACTGCTTCCTTGCCGCTTGGGTTGCGCCCCAAATATCGGTACCGCCTGGGGAGGCTGCCATGTAATTAAACGCACACATCGCAAGATTGCGGATATCTTCGGGGGCGTAAGGTTGATAGGGCTTTACAAGTTTACCTTGATTACTTCCTGAATAATAGACAGACAAAAGCGGTGGCCAGTCCAAAATTCCGGGGAATGCTCCGGAGAGGGGATAATACGTTGAATGGTACGGAGATATTGAAGTAAGCCCCCCAGCAGGAGATCCGTTCAAATTAACCGGAAGTGGTGCATCCTCAACCGTTAATCCCGGTAACGGCACCCAGCGGTTTGCATTGATGTTAGCCTCGGTGTCTCCGTATGTTGTGAAGTTATATTTTACATTGGTATGCTCAGTTGGCTTTTTCCCTGGCGATTTAGCCTCCCATGTTCCACATCGGCCGAGCGGCACACCGTATGGGTAGTTTCCGCTAGCAAACGGATAAAGCGGGTGTTCAACCGGGGCTAGGTACTCTCTTCCGTAAAATGTAGACCCAGATGGGAGAAGCTTACCTTCATCAGTCACAGTTAATCCGGCTCGACTCTGAGGATTAGTGTTTGGCCAACGTGTTGGATCAAGATGAGGGATCATCTCATTTTGACGTGCCATACCGGGAAAGTAAGCGAAGTTATACAAATAGTACGGATTGCCGTTGTTTCCTATCAGAGTCGAGACAGAGAGATCTGACAAATCTGAATCAATAGAGTCTCGGTAAATATGACCGGTTTGCCCGGCCTGAAGCATCTTTAGACTAGAATAGAGGTGTCTAATTCCAAGCGCTCTACTAATTCCCCATTGAGAGTTGGGGTTGCTGACAGGGTTAGAAACATTTCCATATTCGGTAGGCGCCGCTACGGTGAAGAAATCGATTAATGTTACTGCGTCCGAAAGTCCGATGACAAATGCTTGAGTTAGGCGCTTATATAATACCCACAAATCTGAGAAGTGGGTGTCTAGTTGATTGTACTGTGTGGGGCACCCTCCTCCCTGGTACATTTCTGGATTTGGTTGAGATCCTCCTCCGCTTGAGCAAATATTGAGTTCCTCCGGAGTGAAATCAAATGATAAGTTTCCGCCTCCCCAAGGGCGCCAACAAAAATCGTTGTCAGTATACTTAATCCAGGACGGTGAACAGCCAACTTGATCATAATCGCTATCTCCAACACCCGATAATTTGCAAGTAGGTGCCCCCATTACAAAGTCAGTAAAAGGACCGCGTGCCGCCGCTCTATTTATGGTGAACTGTCGGTTAGTCGTAGGAAACGGAAAACAGTGTGGATTAGACCCGGTCGTTCCCGTATCCGGTAAACAAGTAACCGGATCGCGAGGATCGGGTTTGCTGCACACTAACATATTATCTCCAGGTAGCTTATGAGGGTCGGGAGGAACTGCAGCAAGATCTGGTTTCCAATACGTATACTTGTAACTAACCCCGGGATTATATGTCGTATACCACTGACCGACGTTTGGTACGCTACCGAATGCGGGATCAGTTACTGCCGCCGAAATTTCCGGACGTTCCATATCGTAGCGAAGCTGCATCGGTCTAGCCCGCTCCGCCACAAAGAGGGGCAAAAGTTGTCTTCTAATGTTGCAAACAAAACGCTTCAGTTCACTTTGAGTCGGGTTGTATTTGTCGGGATCTAGTCCGGTGTAAAATTCATAATAGCTTTTCCCCGTGGGAGTTTGGTTTTTCTTTAGAGCCTCACGATAGGCCGGGACGAAATTTGCCCAGTCTGAGATCTTAATCGGGTAACATTCGGCCCCAGTGCTGGTGACATCTTCGGGAACATTGAAGGCCTCAAGCAGCTTACTAAAACGGGAAGGCTGACCGTTTTGAACAGTACCATTTCCGATCATACTGAGCGATGTATCAGTAGCAACCGAGACCCAGGATTCATAACTTGTCGCTGAGATCTCTGCCTGAGTGCTTAGCGCAGTCAGTCCAATTCCAGCGGAAAAATTGCTCATAAATCCGGCTAATAAATTAAGCGTCTTACTTGCGCTTACTGACACCCGTGGTGGATGAATACTCGAATCGAATCCCATATTAATCGAGCCGATTCCGGGATATGACTGGATACCCTCGATAGCTTGAGCTGATGGGAATCCGAGGAGTCTCGCAGTCCACATACCTAATCTTAGGGACCCCGCCTTATATGGTGCGCCAAGCCGCATCTGTTGACTTGTCATGGTTACTAATCTGTATGTAGCTATACTTTCACGAACTCCGTTTAAATATTGAACGGTCATCACCACAACGAAAAAAAGAGCGCCGAAAAGTAAAGCTGATAAAGCCATTACCATTCCGGGTTCTGATCTTAACCTGCGCGTGGTTGAATCCCCACCAAGAAAGGTTGGTCGTTGCTTTCTCATAACTGCATACCACCATCGAGAAACATGGTCATATTTGTGACCACTGGCTCGGAAGACAATATCTTCGGCGGTTTAGAGCACATCGCCATAAATAGAATCGGGCGATATTCTAGGTAGGCGTCAATCGCGCTAAATCCACTAAGAATCGAAGTTCCATCATCCTTTGCGCCAACTTGTCCAATTGCCGGAATATTTATGATCTCCACTCCAAACGGTTCGGCACTTGAATTGGCCAAGATCATATTGATCCTTTGCTGAACGTATGAATCAAAAGAAGCTTTTGCGTTAATAAACGTTTGTGAGGTTGCAGAACCAAAACACTCCTCACCCCCGGGGGATACAAAAAAAGTCTGTCCATTCTGAGTGGCGTACTGGCTCCCTGCCCCTGCACGATCCGCTTCATACGCCTGGCCAGGCACATAGCTGGTCCCATTTACTACACAATCTGCTGAGGCTCCGCCGCTCCCGGTAAGTCCTGAACATACTCTCACGTACCAAAGCTCAATCGCTAAATTATGATCGACATATTCGCTAAAAGATCCGATATTGTTCATGATATTGTTAAAAAGTTGGTTTAAGCGAGGTAGAAAACCGGTTGACGGATTAAGAGTCGTTCCTGTTAGTTCCGTGATGTTTGACACTCCAAGCTTCGAAAGACTGGTCTTCGGAAAACTAGGATCAGTTCGGTCGATTAGTACAGTAAGTGCCGGGTCTTGGAAGTTTAAAGTGAGCTGCAAAGCAGCAGATTCGTGGCGAATCTCGCACACCAGATCTACCATCTGATCCCAGGCTAGGGAAATAAAGAGAATAAAGAATGGGAGAACGAGGGCAAATTCGACAAAGGCAGCCCCGAATTGGTGGTTAGCGCGTTTAAGCTCAATGTCAGCATGATATTTGAGTGTAAAGTTATTCATTGCGTCCAGTACCCGAGCTTACTGATACCACAGTCGATCTTAGTTCAAAAGAAATTAAGTTTCGGTTCATTTACTCTAATGAACACTTGGAGCTCTAAGATAAGCCGCTTGAACGGCGCCGTAATTCACCTCTCTTAAGGCCCACTAGATGGCCCACTAGGTCCACCAGTTTCCCCTTCAACGGTATAAAGTGGATTATTCGCTTGGGCAAACTTGTTAAAAAGGTTAACTGAATTATCTGGGTTCACGTTCGAAAAGGTAGTTATGATGTTACTAGTATAATCCATCAACGGATTAAGGAGCGCCGCGCTGACTTTGGATTTTGCACCTACGAGACGAAGAATAGAGGGTTGATAATCTAACACCACAATCCCGTTACCATCGACTGTTGTCGTTGTTGTTGAAGTGATAATCTGAACGAACCTAATCGCCTGCGCATCATAATTAATGCTTTGATCCGCTGGAATTCCGAAGGCGTTATTGTGGTAGCTTGCAATTCCAGAAGCGGAGTTTGCGATCGAAAGTCTAACCGCATTATTTAATTGCTGACCGGCCGAGGCTAATATTGCTTCGCTGGTTAGCTGTGGGCTTTGGTGACTGTGAAAGAGTTGATGCCACCCATTAGTTGCGGTCAAGTTAGGTGGGTTAGCTTTGTCTTTCCCTAATTCGTTGATTCTAGTTATCGCTTCCATATTTGCTGCCACAACATCCAGCGTGACCATGCCGATCGCTCCGAAGAACTGTGATATTCCGATGGCGAGGAGCAAAATCGAGATCAATGGCAGTGCCACTAGCGCGGACTCAACAACGTTGCCTGATTCTCTGCGTCGACTTGCGTTCATACTATGCCTAGTAAATTCGGAAGGTTAGATTGCAAAGATAACGATTCGTGCCAAAATAATTGAGCCTCGGCGTTGTAGTATTCTGCAGTTATTACAAAGAGTTATGTTATTTATGGTCGATCAGGAAAATTCGACTACCAGATCGTCGGTTTGCACCAGGGTCCCCTCGATTAAGTGGATCTTTGCAATCTTTCCAGCCGAGCGAGCTGAGATAGTGCTTTCCATCTTCATCGCCTCAATCACGAATAGAGGCGTGTCTTTTGCGACAGTCGAGCCCTCTTTGACCAAAAGTTTAGAGAGTTTGCCCTGCAAGGGTGAACCAACCTCATTTTCCTTCTGTGCTTTTCGATGTGCGACTTTGGTGCTCTTTACACTACGATCTCTTACTTCAACACCTCTAGTTTGTCCGTTTAATTTGAAAAATACAGTCCTCAACCCATTCTCGTCTGGCGCGGAGATATACTGTAATTTGATGATTAAAGTTTTTCCTTCGGCAATATCAACTAAGATCTCTTCGTCCGGTTTCATTCCATAGAAAAAGCTCTTAGTCGGAATGTGCATTACTCTCCAGAAATTCTGAAGGTGAGCATAATAATCCTCAAAAACTTTGGCATAAAGTTTAAACGATAGGAAATCCAGGAACGATACGGTTTCGTCGAAATCCTTCTTGAACTTCTCAAACTCCTCGTGAAACTCAATCGGAGCAAGCTTTTCGTTAGGGCGGGAAGTTATGGGCTTTTCACCTTTTAGTACAATTTGCTGCAGCTTCTCGGGAAATCCTCCGTATGGTTGTCCAAGATCGCCACGAAGTATGTTCTTTACAGACTCCGGAAAAGAAAGTTTGTCCCCTTGGTTTAGCACGTCTTCGGCGGTGAGATTGTTGGCAGTCATAAAGAGGGCCATATCGCCCACGACTTTAGAAGAAGGGGTAACCTTAACTACGTCGCCAAGTAGCTTATTGACGGCTATATAGTTCTTCTTGATGGTTTCGAATTTGTCCTCCAACCCTAGCGCTCTTGCTTGTGGTCTTAGGTTGGAATACTGACCTCCGGGAATCTCATGATCGTAAACCTCGGCGGTTCCAGCCTTTAATTCGCTTTCGAACGGATAATAAAGTTCTCGAACAGCCTCCCAGTAATTTGAAAATTGATTCAATGAGTCCAAATCAAAAGAGTTCTCGCGGGGATGACCTTTGAGCATAGCCACGA
>CAZJXY010000104.1:0-9743 GCA_964549925.1 uncultured Bdellovibrionales bacterium
TCTGTTAGAATACTCCGATGCCACGCGAACCAACCATAAGCACTAAAGCCGAAGTTGCCTTGTCCGAAAGCGCCTTGCCGTCAGCCCCTGAGGTCGTGCTACATCATCGTTCAGATGAAAAGGGGCGGGTAAAAATTCCGCAGGAAATCAGAGAGTTATTGGAGGAAGAGAGCTTTTCCTATCAGCGGCGAGATAGCGGTGAAGTTTTGCTTTTTTCAGGATCCGAAATCGCAGATTTTAACCAGCGCGTAGCCTCGTACTGCGAGGGAAGAACGGGAAGTGAACAACGCGCTATTTCTCGCCTGACTTATTCGCGGATTAAAAGATCTAGTTTCGATAGTGCTGGACGATTTAATCTATCTCCGTACTTCTCGGCTGATGCCGCTTTTCCCCGCGATGTCGAGCTTTGTTGGAATAAAGAAAGAAACACTCTGCGGTTAAGCCTACTCGCCGAGTCGAGTAATCAGAACCCTTGAATCTCGGAGCCACCCGAAAACTTATGAATCCGTTTCGAAACAGCACGGCTCGAAGCTGGTTTATTTCTTGAACGCTTCGTATTAGAGTATTCGTCATCGCTGGAATCATAATCCTCTTCCGCCGCCGGCTCCTCGTAACTTTCGATCAAACACTCGACGGCTGATTCATCGTCTCCGCCGTTACACTCTTTAGCTGCAAACGCGCGATCGCTTTCACGCTGTGCTATGCCGCTCGCTTGGATTTTAATTGAACGCAGCAGCGGAATCTGCTGCTCAGCATCTTCTTTGCTAAGAAATCCGTAATATAACACCCCTAGGAGTAAGCTCAATATTAATAGTCCACGCATAGGAGTTGTATCGGCACGATCTGCACAGAACTTGGTAAAACAGAGGAATAGAGAGGTGTTTCGAGGGGTTATTTGTACCAGAAAATAGGGCGCTCTTTTTACAAGACCCGCTTAAAAAACGCCTTCATCTCATTCCATGAAGCCTGATCGGCAGTTTGATCATATGCCACATCCAATCCAAACTCTTTGGCCAATCGATCTGCATCCTTATTAGTAAAGCCGTGCTTTGCACCGGGATAATTCTTCAGCTGGTAAGGAACGCCGGCTGCATCCATCTCCTGCTTAAACTCTGTGACCTGGTCTGCTGGAATAAAACTATCTGCCTCGCCGTTACAAACAAGCATTTCGGTCTTTGCGCCCTTTTTAACAGGAATGGCCCCTTTTAATCCGCCATGAAAGCTAACTACACCATTTAGATCTACTCCCGCACGCGCCATATTTAACACCAGCCCGCCACCGAAACAGTATCCAATTGCTCCAATTTTTTTCGGGTCAACACTTGGATGAGCTCTCAATATCTCAAGCGCCGTTTCGAATCGTTTGGCCGCATCCTTAAAGTTGGAAAGTGCGGCTGAGGAGAACTTTTTTGCATCATCGGGATGGAGCGCTACTTTTCCATCTCCATACATATCAACTGCAAATGCTGTATATCCAAGTTCAGCTAACATACGCGCGCGCATCTTTGCGTAATCGTTTAACCCCCACCACTCGTGAACAACTAGGATTCCTGGTTGTTTGCCAGAGGAAGCAGAGTCGTAAAACATCACCCCCTTCATCTCCAAGCCTGCTGCTTTATAATTGACTGTCTCCTCGCGAATTTCGCAAAGGGCGGAGTTCACGTTTATTAGTAAGATTATGCAAGCACAGAGTGGTGTCAGAGATTTCATAAATTTAGTCATAATCAAATTTCCGTTGCTAATTTTAGGTGAAGGGAATGTAGATCAACTTCCTATTTTCATCAAATGTCAATCATCCTCTCTTAATGCTTTCTTTCGTACGTTTACGTGGGAATCAGCGAAGTCCAGCGCGAGGCTCAAAAATCGCTCCCCTAATAAATCTATCGCTCTTAAGCCTATTAACTGTGTACGAAACGGGCGACCGCTCGCGCCAACTGAAGGTAACACTCTCGCTAAGAGAAATTTGAAGGGAGCCGCTTGTTTAACCTAATAAAAAGGCCAAAATCAAAATGACTAATACTAGCGGCAGAGCAAGCATCGTTTTAGCAATTTTCCAGATACCGAAACCGAGAAGCAGCCCAACTCCTCCAACGCAACAGAGTATCATTATTTTTCTCTTTTTTCGTGCATTCCGTTCCTGCTCTTGTTTCTGCAAAGCGCGCGCCACTCCCTTCTCGAAGGAGCTCTTCTTAATCTCTTCGGCATTTGCCGAGGGAGCTTTCAAGGGAGACGCGATGGGAGGATTCGGTTTAGGAGTTTCTCTTATTGTTTCAACGCTCGGCTCAAGTTCAAACATCTCTGGTTTCTTTAAACCTGCGGCTTCAACCGCAGCGTCACTCCAATTTTCACTAAACTGCATATATAGGTTGAGATACGGATCGGAAAGATCAGTTGAAGTTGGTTTCGCTGACGCAAGTTGTTCTGCAGCCTTACGAAAGGCGTCCGAAAAGGCTTTCTTATCAAGATCTGATAAAGCTCTGGAGTTTAAAAAGGCATCTGCCTGCTCGATAAATGATTGAGCACTCTGAGCTAGAAGATGCGGCGCCTTTGAACCAATTACATTTTGAGCCACTTCACATAAGCTCTCCTTCTCTCCGTTTTTGAAGCGTAGGTAAACGCAATAGATTGGAGCAACAAAGCCGCCCTGTGGGAGTTTCACTTTTGCGCTATAGGGATTATTTGGCTTAGCGGGATCAATCTCCCACTCTCCGCCTAAAGCTCGCCGAATTACTTCGCCTAGATATGACCCAAACTCAATTGCGACCGGGAGCTTTCCTGGAGGAAGCTTATATGTCTCATCATTAGGTGCCTCCCCATCACGGCCCCAAGTTTCATCTAGGAATACATCGAGCGCGGCAAGACTTGCCAAGGAATAGTTAAGTAATACCCCAAAAGATCCAAGATATGGATCAAACTTGGATCGCGAGACGAAATCTTCTGCATGTGTCTTATATCTACCTACTGAATTACCGCCGGCAGATGAGGTGGAGGTCATGGAAAATCCTTAAATATTCTTCTCAAATATCGGCAAAGCCTCGGTGAGGGCTTTAGGAGTCAAGAGTCAGGGATCTAATCTATTGAACCAAAAGCCTTTTCCCTGACTCTACAAATAGGCTAGTTCCCTCACAGTTGGTAAATTCAAAGATTGTATACGGAATTATGGGCCGTCGGGCACCTTTAAAAATGGCTTTTGTTCATTCGTAAGTCTGAACAATGATCTCCCCAAGAGAGATTGGGTAACTCTATTCATCCCTAGACTGAGAGCCTTACGTTAAATTTATCTCAATTTTTTTTCAATCGGCTCCCTCCTGAAATGGTCGCACCATGTCGGTATCCTAATACGCGACTCGCAAACAAATCTCTTAACAGTTTCAGGCTGGTGTCTTTAATCTCCCGACTGCAGCGCCAGGACGATCGATGTTTTCAACACTTGTTGCCTGAGTAAAGGTGCCGTGACATCGATCCCCGGATCACGATCAGTGTCCGTATGTCGCTACGAATTTTTGGATGTCGGTCTTGACTGGTTCACAGATAAGCTCCCACTACACAGGTGGACTTCTACCAGAATGTGGATAGAACTCTCCGCTGTGGTCGACTTGATCTCTGAGCTTCTAGTCTCGGGAAGCCCTGAGCATCGGATATTAACTGCTTAAGATCCTTCCCGTATTGTTAAGCTGAGTATCCGTTTGATCCGCTACCGATTCCGTATTAACTTAACCCTATGCTGCGCATATTGATTCCGTTGCTACTTTTACTTAGCGCCTGTAGGTCAGACGACACCGAGTCCGATATTCGTGGAATTTGGGAGACTAAAGTTACCTTCGAACAACCGGACAATGACACAGATTCAATTCGACTGACACTCAGTCTTGATCAGGATGGAGATGCAATTTTCGGAACCTTTGCCGGAACCGATGGATCGGGCGGAGAGCTCGAGGGAACACTTGACAATCGGACATTGGAGCTAAATCTTTTTCAATCCACTCCTTGTCCAGGTAATTTAGGCGTAGTGGCGACACTTGCGGACGAAGACGACGGAGATTTAAGACAATTCGTCGGAACCTTAATCGGCACATCATGTCAGGGTAAAATAGCGGCTGCGGTGACCGCTAATCGGCGTACGGATACCGAGGATTAATTGAGATTTGAAAAGCATGTCGAGATCAGGAAATCTGCTATTTAATTAATTCCAGAGAACAGTATGAATCTCAACTGGAACATAATTATCCGTTAACAAAAATGAACCTTTCATGTTCAATGGCATTCTACATTCTCGGATCAAATAGATATCTTGCGTCGTTTATCTTCTCCAGTTTATTAGGCTAGCATCTAAGCGCTATTATCCCATCGCCCACCTATAACTCTCATCGCGCATAAATATAGTCTCCACGTTCTTCACCAACCCCGGAAATCCTTCCTTTAAATCTTCAAGAATCTGATAAAAGCGGGAATAATCCTCTATCTCCATCTCAAGCTCGATCGGATACGATCCCAACTGTCGAATAAAATACATCACTCTTTTTGATTCTGCGCAAAATTTCTCCAGTTGCTGTTCCTCCTCTAGGGTACGATCCCTAAGCGTAAGCATGGCCTTAATGAATATCATCCCGATTCGGGACAAATTCAATTCTATTCGATAGCCGCTGATTACTCCATTTTGCTCCAATCTGTTGATACGATGGCGTACGATATCGACACTGCTGTTCAACTTTTCAGCAAGATCGCTCAAGGTGATTCTAGCATCGTGAGATAGATAATCTATCAGCTTTAATTCAAGTTCATCTACGTCAATCTGCTCAGGAACTCCTCCCAGCACAAAATAAGACGGTGCTTTTCCATCCAAAAGATAGTTCTTCCTATAGGCGTGCGTCTCGACCAGAACTGAATCATTTGAGGCAATAATCAAATCTTCAAACGGCCCAAGAATCTAGCGTTGTAACTCATAGGCCTCGACGGGACTTCTTGCTACGATAGCCAACATCAAATCCCAAGTCCCATCGGACCTTGCCTGCCAAAGCACACTCTTATGAGATTTTAGCACTCGCATCATCGCGCCAGTACGAGAGCGATCAGCATTCAATCGAAGGTAAGTCTTGAATATGGAGAATCCAATGCGGTAAGGGTTGACGGTCGCAACGAATGCCTTAATTACGCCCTCTCTTCTTAGCCGATCTATTCTGTACGAGACGATATCCCTTCCAAGCCTAAGCTGCCGAGATAGATCGCTAAGCGAAATTCTCGAATTATGATCAAGCGAAAGCAGGATTTTACGGTCCAGGCGGTCGAGCTTTACGGCTTCGGTTTCCACGATCTAGTCTATAATTACGTAAATTATGGCGATAGATACTTTATTATCCATGAAATTAGGCAAAACAGCAATGATATTGAAGCTTTCATGGATAGTCTCTAAATAACTCTGACAACTAAATATGGGTAGACTGTATCTCCAAAGGTTTTTCGCTGAGGTTTAACCCCCAAAAGGATCAACATGATCACCCCTCAACCCCGTTTCTACGATGATGCCAAACGACTTTTTCTGCAGGTCCAACAGGCCCGGCATGCAAATGGTAAACACTTCAGGTCGGCAGATCTGTGGCAAGTTCTTCGCCCGGCACTGCTTGAACTCTCGAGTGAGTATGAAACTGCAGAAGATACCTTCGAACGATTTCACGAGGGCGTTCTTGTTGCAGAACTGCTGACCCGAAGCCTGCACACCATTCAAGATCCTGGAATCAAGGCCAAGGTCTTGAACTCTTTTGCTACGCTTCCTCGAGAACTCCGTGAGACTGTCTTCGGGAAGCCGATCGATACTTCCAACGATGCAGATTTCCTGAGAGTCTTGAGGGCACTCGAAATTGAACTGCGTACTCGGACGGTAACGGTGATTGCTCCGGCGACACTCCATCCCGAAGTGCGTCGGACCGCAAGAAAATGGTGCGAGAAACTGTGCCTGATCTGCGATCAACATGCTGCTGCGAGCTATCAAACGCTTGCGGCTGCACTGTATGAGCTCAGATCGGCCCTGGCTCTCTACCTCTGGGACGAGTCTCGACCTCTGTGCGGGTAGAGACTCCGACATCAACTTGGGGATTGTTTTTGAAAACTAAGGTTTTTTTGATACAGTCCCCAACCCCTTCTTCTTTACAGAGAAAATTCCGCACGCATCACGAAAATTGTATAGGGTGACGATAACGTGCGCTAATGCTTCTCACAAGCCTTCTATCGGTACGCGATCAACCAAGAGAATATAGTCATTTCCTTGGTGCACAACCTTCCCAACCACTTCTGAATTGCCATGATGAGGAGTGCTGGAGGTAAAAATATTCATTCCGTGAAATTGCCGCTCAACTACCTTTATCGAGGGATTATCTCCGACTGTGAGATCATAATCACTTGAAAGAATCTCTCCACCGTATTTGCCGCGCATCCAAAGATCGATCGCTGGCTGATGGGTTTGACCGTCATACCAATACCATCCAACATTTTCCTCTGATCGTCCCCGAAATGAAAGATCCCCTATTGCCACCACTTCCTGGCCAACAAATTTTTGCGGATCATTTAGAAGATCTATCGTTCGCTCTAATTTCTCCTGCGAAGCTAAATCATGAAGCGCTGTGCTGGTCTCACATGCTCGGATTCCTACTGTCCCAAGGGTGACCGCAGCCAATAGACCTCCCGTTGCCCACAGTTTCTCATCGGAGTGCCGCATACTATTCGAGCCTTAAGGTAAACAATAGTATTACTATTATCATACATTGCTATACTAAGCAAGCTTCCAGAGCCTTTTCTTGCTCAGGTTTAACTACTGGAAATTTACGCTAAAAAGGTGCAATATCACCGGAATTTATGTCGAACCCGAGCACTTCCCCTTCCCTAACTCCCGAACCTGTATGGGTGCCCTTGGCCTTACCGAAGGCCGAAATGCACGTTCATATATCCTTAGCTTTGAGCGTTGAGAGTTTCATCCGTCGAGTTAAGCGTAAGCGCACCAACATTAAGCTTGATTTTCTGATTGAGCGAGAGAGTCGATACTATCCGAAACTTCAAGACTTCCATCAAACCTACGAGGCGATGCGCCATATCACCTCCACTCCGATCGAGCTAGCAGAAGTGACTCAAACCTATCTTGAAAGAATTGCCCGCGAGGGCTGCATCTATGCCGAACTTTCGTTCAGTTTCAGGCCAGGTGCTGACTTCTCAGCGCAGATTGCGGCACTGACTGAAGCAATCGAAGTGGCCCGACATAACACCGGGATTGAGACTAGAGTAGTAATCACGACTTTGAGGGACGCCGGGCCGGAGGTGGCTGAACAAGCCATTCGGGCCTGTATGAAGATCAACTCGCCATACATTGTAGCATTCGGCTTAGTCGGAGATGAAGCTATTGGAAGCTTGCTCGACTACAAAAAACAGTTCGAGCTGGCTTGGGAGGAAGCTGGTCTTGGGCTTTGTCCTCACGTGGCCGAACAGTCGCTGCATAACGCCGTGGATTTTCTTTCAGCGCTTCCCAAGGGTGCTTTGAAGAATCCTAGAGGGCCCGGTCGAAAAATTCGACTTGGACACGGAACTCTAGTTTATAGGAGTTCGGAGCTACTTAAGCGCATGATCGATTCCGGGATGTGTTTTGAAGTATGTCTCTCAGCAAACAAGCGAATTAACGTGCCGCATCAAGTCGATGTGCGCGGCACTAAGTTTGTAGTCGATCGGCAAAAAAAGGAATATTTCCAAACTTTAGCTGATCACCCGATGATTGATTTTCATAGGGCCGGTATTCCACTCTGCCTAGGATCGGATAATCCACTTCTAATGAATACCAATATTGGAAAAGAGTATGCCTTAGCAAGGAAATACGCCGGGGCGACTGTCGCAGATTGTCTGCAATTTACCAGGAATGCAATAGCCTATGCCAATGTCGATCAGATCACTGAAAAACGGCTGCTCCAACTAGTAGATGTCTATCACAGTAAACTGAGTGCCGGTTTTCAACCGACAACCACGGCACTAAATTACAAATCGGCATTCTCTATGGCGAAGGTTTGGCCGGATGAAGGTGGCGGTAAGTAATAAAAGTAGCGTATCGTTAGCTTCTCGAGAAGAAGAATCGACGTACTACCCGAACATTCCGACTCCAAGCTTCACTGTAATTGTTCCACTTATTTTGTCTCCGGCTCTGATCCCCAACGCCTTTCGCACCTTCTTTTTTAAAGGAAGAAGATAGGCGCCAAGTTTTCGATCAGGGAATATTGATGTGCCCCATTTAAAATCTCGCACCTCGAGATCGACTTTCACCGACCCCCAAGCTGAGGAGCGTCCCTGAGCAAATTTTCTAACCGTACGAGATAGCGGTTTACTCAAAGTTACGAAGTGCCAGGCACTCTTCCCAGAATAAAGCCAAATTTTGGAGCTAAATTTAAATTTCTTATTAAGTGTTTTCATTCTCTATACTGTGCTTAGGGTAAGCTTACCGCATTTAAAGCTAGCTTGGTAGCTCGCAACTATTTGTGCTTGCTTAATCTACAGCTTTATGATAGCACTACTATTATTACGAATAGTACAGTGAGGATGGCATGGCAAGTCCGACTAGATCTGATACAAAGAAAGACGTTGATGGGTCCGATGATTTTTCTTCAGCATCTTTTACGCAAGATTCCAGAGAAAAATCCAAGGATAGCGCATCTTTTGTCGATGACTTAACCGGCTGGATCGATGACCCTCTAGGCTGGGTGGAGAAACCTTTTAGTTTAAAGCAGCAGTTTAATCCATTGAATCCGCTAAGCCTTATTTTTTAAATTCAACGCTCAAGCAAATGATGTTGAGTTGACGCTTGGTTAGTTAGAACAGACCAGCGGAACTCTCGGCATCCATCTGATATTACGCATCAAAATCGACCAACACCTTCGGCTCTACCGCCGCTCTTAGTGCATTAAAAATTGCGGCTAAATCAATCACCTCTTGGGTCAATGCTCCGGCAACTGCCGGAAGAAATCCAAAAGCTGCGAGAAACATCCCAATTATACTTAAAACCATTCCTCCGATAGCGCTCTCCGAGGCTATGCGGCGCATACGTTTTCCAATGTGAAAAAACTCATCAACTTTGACTAACGACGACTCCATGATTACCGCATGCGCCGCTTCACTGGTTACTGAATTAGCAGAGCCGAATGCAATCCCCACAGTTGCTCGCGCCAATGCGGGTGCGTCATTAATCCCATCGCCGATGAATATCGTACCGTTCGACTTGGTCTCCTCTTCCACTATCCGAACTTTCTCCTCTGGGCTCTTTGAAGCGTGAACATGATCGATTCCAACAAGCTCAGAGAGGTACTTTACCTCTGCCTCGCGGTCTCCTGAAACGATCATTACTTTTTTGATTCCATGCTTTGAGTCAAGATGAGAGATAAATGGTTTACTATCGGATCTTGGCCCGTCGTGGAATCTATAAGTAGCAGCGTAATTGTTATCGACCAATATCACACACTCTAGACCAGAGGTTATCGGAGCTATTTGTTGCTTAAGCTTGTCCGGAACACGTGAGCGACTTGTAACAACCACCTGCTTGCCTCTTACGACACTCTTAAGCCCCTGGCCTGGCAATTCGCTAACTTCACTAGCCTCAATCAACTCAACCCCTTCGACTTTAGCGCGATCTCGCACAGCACCAGCGAGTGGGTGTTTCGAATATCGCTCGGCACTTGCGACTAGGCCAAGTACTTCTTTTGATTCATATCCTACGGCGACAACTT